>JADGRD010000539.1 GCA_017881285.1 Pseudomonadota bacterium
ACACTCGCCGGGCCCCAGGCGAGTAGCTCAGTGGTAGAGCAGGCGCCTTACACGCGCCGGGTCGCAGGTTCAATCCCTGTCTCGCCTACAACCGCACCGCCTTCCTGCCCGAGCGCCGCCCGATGATGCACCGGTGGGCGGACGACCTGGACAAACGGAGAGCGAAGGTGGACGTGATACCACTGCACGCGAATGCCTCGACCGCATCTGGTTGATGTTGTACAATCTTGGCATGACCAAGGTTTCCACAGCCGTAGCGCGCAAGCAGTTCTCCGACGTGGTCAACCGCGCATTTTATGCCAAGGAGCGCGTGGCTCTGACCCGCTATGGCCACACCCTTGCCGCCATCGTCCCGGCGGAAGACCTGGAAGTGCTGGAAGCCATGGAGGATCGGATCGATGCTGACGATGCTCGCCAGGTTCTAGCCGACATGAAAGCGAAGGGCGAGAAGCCGATCCCCTGGGCGAAGGTCAAGAAGCGTCTCGGACTGTAAGTGCCGCGCTACTCTATCCACCTCGCCCCCAGCGCAGAGCCTGACTTGGCCGCGCTCGATAAGCCTATCCAGCGACGGGTAGCGGCCCGCATCGACTCTCTGTCGGACAACGGTGACCCGAGCACGTACGGGTGTAGCAATAACGGAGGTGCCTTGGACTGCTGCCTGCCCCCGTAGACGGGGGCACGTAACCGAACCCGAAGGCCCTCGTCCAAGGCGGTCCTGTTCTGCTAGAAACTCCGGGTGTTCGACCTCCAGTCCTTGATCGAGAAGCTGCGTCGGGTAGAGGCCCTGCACGGGGGCGCCACGACGCCCGGCGAACGAGAAGCGGCCGCGAACGCGATGCGCGTTCTGCAAGCACGCCTGCACGACCTGGGGAAGCAGGCGCCTCCCGTTGAGTACCATTTCTCGATGGTGGACACCTGGTCGCGCCGGCTGTTCGTGGCGCTGGCCCGCCGCTACGGGCTTACGCCCTACCGATACCATCGCCAGCGGCGGAATACCGTCATGCTGAAGGTCTCCAAGCCCTTCGTCGACGAGACCCTGTGGCCCGAATTCCTGGAGCTCGACGGGACCCTCCGCAAGTGGCTGGCCGAGGCCACGGATCGCGCAATCGCCCAGGTCTTCGGCGAGGAAGCGCGAGAAGCCGAAGAGCGGCCGGAACAGCGGGCTTTGCCGGCAGGATAGCGCCCTCAAGACTCATGCCCAACTTCCAACCCTCTATCGAAGTCATCCGTGCCGACATCACCAAGCTCGACGTGGACGCCGTCGTCAACGCCGCCAACACCTCGCTCCTCGGGGGGGGTGGCGTGGATGGGGCCATTCATCGCGCGGCGGGGCCTGGCCTGCTTGCAGAGTGCCGCACGCTCGGCGGCTGCGCCACCGGCGACGCCAAGCTCACGCGCGGCCACAACCTGCCCGCGCGGTTCGTGATCCACGCCGTGGGGCCGGTGTGGCACGGTGGCGAGCGCGGCGAAGACGCTCTGCTCGCGTCCTGCTATTCCACCTCGCTCGGTCTCGCCCAGGAACACGGGCTTTCATCCCTCGCGTTCCCGGCCATCAGTTGCGGCGTGTACCATTTCCCCCTCGACCGCGCCGCGCGCATCGCGGTGCGAGCCATTCGCGACACCCTGCCTGCGTGCGCCGGGATCAAGCGCGTCATCCTGACCGCGTTCGATGCGCGCGTCGAAAACGCGCTCCGGCTTGCGCTCGACGAATCCGTGTAGAATCACGGCCGCGCGGCGCCCGCGCGTCACCTGCGGACGGCTCCCGCGAAGGAAGGACCCCATGTTGAAGCCCATGCCTCAGACCCCGCAACCGTCGCCCCTGTCGCGCTCGGCCTTGCTTTCCGGGCGAGCCATTCTCTACCTGTGGCTGCCGCTTCTCGCCTTGCTCGCGGCCGGGATCCTGCTCACGCAAAGGCTGGTCTCTCCCCCGCCCAACACCATCCGAATCTTGAGCGGCCCGGAAGGCAGCGGCTTTCGCAACCAGGCCGAGAAATACAAGAAGATCATCGAAAAGCTGGGCGTGAAGGTCGTCGTGCTGCCCTCGCACGGCGCGCTCGACAACCTGCGCCAACTGGCCAATCCCAAGGTGCAGGCCGACGTCGGCTTCGTGCAGGGCGGCCTCACCGATGGGGTCGACATCTCCCATCTCTTCTCCTTGGGCACCCTCTTCGCCCAGCCCCTGATGGTCTACTACCGTCAAGAGAAAGGCGAGCCGGTCGATATGCTGTCGCAGCTGCGGGGCAAACGGATCGCCGTTGGGCCCGAGGGTAGCGGCGCCCGCATGCTAGCCCTCAAGCTGCTCGAGGCCAACGACATGGCCAAGCCGCCCACGGTGCTGCACGAGCTGGAAGGCGAGGAGGCGGCCGACGAGCTTCTCGCCGGCAAGATCGACGCCGCGTTCATGATGGGCGATTCGGTGACCCGCGAGGTGATGCGCAAGCTGCGCAAGAGTGACGAGATCGAGATTGCGAGCTTCCGCCAGGCCGACGGCTACCTGCGCAAGTTCCGCTTCTTGTCCAAGATGACGCTGCCCGAGGGTGCCTACGACCTCGGCAAGAACGAGCCGCCGCGCACCGTGACGCTGGTCGGCCCCACGGTCGAGCTGGTCTCCCGCAACCACCTCCACCCCGCGCTCTCGGACTTACTCATCGGTGCCGCCCGCGAGATCCATAGCGGTCCCGGTCTATTTCGCACCGCCGGCGAGTTTCCGGCCCCGCTGGCCCGTGATTTCCCGATCAGCCCCGATGCCGAGCGCTACTACAAGTCGGGCGGCAAGTTCCTCTACAAGAAGCTGCCGTTCTGGCTGGCCAACCTCATCGATCGCCTGATCGTGGTCATCGTCCCCCTCCTCGTCATCCTGGTTCCCGCCTCGCGTTTCGTGCCCACCGCCTACCGCTGGCTGATGCGCAGTCGCATCTACAAGTGGTACGGCGCCTTGATGGCCGTCGAGCGCCAGATCTTGAGAGGGATCGTTCCCGAGCAGCGCGAGGTCATCGCCCAGCGTCTCGAGGCCATCGACAAGGGGGTCAACGAGCTCAAGATGCCGGTGTCCTACGCCGAGCAGCTCTTCGTGCTCCGCGATCACGTCCGAACGGTTCGCCAGCACCTCAGCCGCACGATGCCGGTGGTGCCCAAGCCCAGCGTCGAGAGCGCGCCTTCTCCTGGCACCGGGGCGTAATGAACCGCGCCCCTACTTGTTCGCGGCGGCCACGGGTGCGGGCTGCTGCGCGGCCGCGGACTGCTGGTTTAGCTGCTCGTTGGCCGTGATCTGGATCTGCACGCGCCGGTTTTGCGCGCGGCCGGCCTCGTCGGTGTTGGGCGCGACGGGCTTCTCGTCGGCCAAGCCCAGAGCATCCATGCGGCCGGGCGCCACGCCCTCGGCCTCCAGCAGCGCGGTGACTGCTTTCGCGCGGGCCAGGGACAGCTTCTTGTTGCGCGCTTTCTTGCCCTTGCTGTCGGTGTGCCCCTCGACGACCAGATCGGTGTCCTTGTATTCCTTGAGCACCTTGGCGAGCTCGGCGAGATCCTGCTTCGAGGCGGGCTTGAGCTTGGACTTGCCGGTGTCGAAAAGGATCGCCGAGTTGAACTTGACGATGAGCTGGTCGCCCTGGCGCTCGACGTTGGCGCCCTTGACCTGCTTGAGCGCCTTCTCCTGCTTGTCCATGTAGTTCCCGATGAGCGCGCCCGCACCCGCGCCCGCCGCCGCGCCGACCGCGCCGCCCACTAGGGCGCCCTTGCCCCCGCCAAACGCCGCGCCCACGCCCGCGCCCGCCAGGCC
>JADGRD010000540.1 GCA_017881285.1 Pseudomonadota bacterium
GCCTTCGACGCCAAGGCACTACAGCAGAAACTCGCCACCAAATTCGACAGCCCTCTGTGGACCGAGCAGAGCCTGCGCTGCCTCGGCTGCGGCGCCTGCGCCTTCGTGTGCCCGACCTGCGTCTGTTTCGACATTCAGGACGAGGCCGACACCCGCCAGGGCCAGCGCCTGCGCGCCTGGGATAGCTGCGGCATGCGCATGTTCACCCTGCACGCCTCCGGCCACAACCCGCGCGAGAAGCAGAGCCAGCGCTGGCGGCAGCGCGTGTACCACAAGTTCGCGTACTACCCCGACCGCTTCAAGACCCTGGGCTGCGTGGGCTGCGGCAAGTGCTCGCGCGCCTGCCCCGTTGACATGAACCTCAAGCAGCACCTCGCCGAGGCGGCCTCAAAGGGTTAAGCCATGGAACAGAACATCTACAAGCCCTACCTGATGAAGATCGCCGCCATCACCGAGGAAGCCCCCGGCGTGCGCACCTTCAAGCTCGAATTCACCAACCCCGACGAGGCGGCGGCCTTCACCTTCACCACCGGCCAGTTTGGCCTCTACAGCGCGTTCGGCGAGGGCGAGAGCACCTTCTGCATCGCCAGCTCGCCCACCCGCAAGGGCTACATCGAGTGCACCTTCCGCGAGACCGGCCGCGTGACCAGCAGCCTGGCCGACAAGGACGTCGGCGACATCGTCGGCTTCCGCGGCCCCTACGGCAACGTCTTTCCGCTGGAGAAGTGGAAGGGCAAGAACCTCATCTTCGTCGCCGGCGGCATCGCCCTGCCCCCCCTGCGCAGCGTGATCTGGAACTGCCTCGACCTGCGCGACTGGTTCAAAGACATCACCGTCGTCTACGGCGCGAGAAGCGTCGCCGACCTGGTCTACAAGAACGAGCTGGAAGACTGGGGCAAGCGCATGGATATGAAGCTGGTCACCACGGTGGATCCCGGCGGCGAAAAGCCCGGCTGGACGGGGAAGGTCGGGTTCGTGCCGCACATCGTGGAACAGATTGCGCCGCCCGCCGCCAACACCGTCGCCATCGTGTGCGGCCCGCCCATCATGATCAAGCTGACGCTACCCGTGCTGGCGAAACTAGGCTTCGGCAAGAACGAGATCTACACGACGTTGGAAAACCGCATGAAGTGCGGCCTCGGCAAGTGCGGCCGCTGCAACACGGGGCGAAGCTACGTGTGCAAGGACGGGCCGGTGTATACGCTGGCCGAGCTGGAGAAGCTGCCGGCGGAGTATTAACCGCAGCTCGCCGGCCGGAGCGCCGTCAGCCGTCGATGTGCGACGGCAGCTCGATCTCGGTTTCGTCCGTTCCGAAAAAGTCGCGCTCGACCACGTGAAGGTTGGCCACGTACCTCGGAAGGTCCGCGGCTCGAGCGTCGAGTGAGAAGGCATCGACTGCGGATCTGAAGCGATCCACCAGCAAGTCGTGCGGAACCAGCTCGCGGTCCACCATGGCCTGAACGTCGTATCGATCGTTCGCGTGGAACCGCTTCAGCTTGCTGACCACGACATCCACGACATCCAGAACCTCGATCCGAAAATGGGTCAGGCTCGCAGTCAGCTCAGGAATCGGGATCCAGCTTGGACGCTGCGGTAGTAGCGGCAGGCCGGCCCGGACGACATCAAGGTAGATCTTGTGCCTCAGGTGAAGTCTGGATCCCTGGCCAGCCAGCTTCTCGAGCTGGCTCCGAACACCCTCACCGATTTGTTCGGTCTCCAGGACATCGCTATCCTTCGTAAGGCGTTCATAGCTGGTTTGAAGCAGCAGTGCCCCCGCACCAATGATGGGCAGCGGAATCCTTTCCGTGCCCGTGGGCTTCCAGACGCGATCCAGCTCTTTGAAGAACTCATGGATGGGAGGCACGTGCATCTCGCAACGCGCGAGCGAAGTCCTCGGGCGTGAGGCTGGTGATGATACGCCACTTTTGAGAGACCTTGGATGCAGCCTTTCGAACCTCGAGGGCGGTCCCCACGGTTCGAATGCCCGCGTCCAGGGCGTCCCAGTCTTTCGGCGATCGAGCAGACGGCGCGTTCGTTGCTCTGAAGAACTGCTCCAGAACCCATTCGGCACGGCGAGCTTGGTTTGACCATGCCTGAGGAGGATTCGTCTTCAACTCGCTTTTGATTGCCTGGACGATGTTCTCGCAGAGCCACGGCAACCGCCGCTCGAACCCGGCACGAGAGAAATCAAGCTGCAGCCTTGACAGAGAAACGCGATCGATGTTCGAGACCAGGACCGGAGCGAGCGCCGCGGTCAGACGTGGATCGCCTTCGCTGAGTGCTTCGCTGACGATCTTGCTCACGTCGTCGACGCTCTCGCGCGGAAGCACCTGGTCGCTTTCATAGAGATGACCAGCCCCGAGGCGAGCCAGCGCGTTCTGTAGTTGCGAGCCACGATCCTCGATGTCGTCGACGAATCGTGCGGGCGTCACGTTGAAGAGCCTCAGGATGAGCAACAGCTGCTCAGCGGAGAAGGAGCCGCCGCCGCTTTCGATTTGGCTCAGACGTCCTTGCGAGATGCCCAGGCTTTTCGCAAGCTCGGCCTGCGTCCATGCACGCTCGCGCCGCAAGGTGCGCGCGACCTGGGCGATGCGCTGTCGCGAGGACGGTCTTTCGTTGGCGGCTTCCATATTAGCTTTCTAATATATATATTCCTTTTCTAATACTCCTGCCAACGCCGAACGCGGTGTCAAAGAGCCCCCCACCTCTCGGCGTGGCCAACTCGCCTGCCTGTGCTGAGCTATTTCATCCATATTTACCATAGCTTAGGCAGCACCAACGCCGCGCTTCCCAGACACACTTGCGTCATTGGCGCCCCGCCACAACGCGAAACCGGCCGCGTGACCAGCAGCCTGGCCGACAAGGATGTCGCGTAAGGCCGGACCGACGTTGAAAGGCGAGTGACCGACGTGGAGGAGGGTAAGGTTGGCCGTCCGCGGGCCAACTGACTCCACCAAGCTGGCCCGGCTCGGATTTCGGCCCGTGCCTGAGCGTGAGATCCGCTACGTTCGCGTCGCCACGACAGACGTCGCCCTGGCGAGTCGCCGTGGATGGGCAAGGAAGGCGTGGCGCTCAGCTCGGCGGCGCCGTGGCGCCTGCCTCGGCTGCCTTCAGGCCCGCATAGCGACACAACCACCATGTCCCTGGCGGGAAGACTGCCTCGTGACCGGCGAGGCGGTCGGCGCGGGCGCCGCGGTACTGGTCGAGAAATGTCTGGTTGCGCTGGAGGGCCTCGATGCGGGCCCACTTGTTTCTGCAGGCCACGCGCGGCGAAAGCCCACGGCGGGGCTCGCGGGTGTTGGGGCTGGCATTCCAGTGCTGGCGGAGGACGGCCTTGCGACCGACGAGCTTGATGCCCTTCTCCAGGCGCTCGGCCTTGGCTTTGGCCACGGCCTGGGCGACCTGCTCGGCCACCAGCTTCGCGTACTCGGCGTGGGGCAGACGCTCGAAGCCGGGAGCGCGGCGAAAGGGGAGCTGGACGACGTCTGGCAAGCTGTCGTTGGCCGGGTCGAAGAAGCGGGATGGCTTACTGGCGACCAGCGGCAGGTCTTCTTCGATGGCGGTCAAGGACTCGACGCCGGGCCAGTGGTGGACCTTCTCGACGAGGTGGCTGGAGCAAGCATTGGCGATGGCATAGGCCAGCTTGGCGAGGACGTCGTCGGGAGTCGGAAGCTCGACGATGGAGGTGGGTTCGGTGGCCCAGAAGGCTTCCCAGCGGCCGCGGAGGCAGTTTTGGTGCTTGGCGAAGAGCTTGTGGAAATGCTCGAGGAAT
>JADGRD010000047.1 GCA_017881285.1 Pseudomonadota bacterium
TGATCCAGAGCCACCTGCTCCAACTCATGGCCGTGGTCGCGATGGAACCACCCAATTCCTTCCGCGCCGCCGACCTGCGCAGCGAGCAACGCCACCTCCTGGAGGCGATCCGTCCCATCGCCTACGAGGAGGTGCCCGCAGTTGCGGTGCGCGGACAGTACGGCCGCGGCGGGGAACTGTCCGCGTACGCCGAGGAGCCCGGGGTGCCCGCGGGTTCGTCGTGCGAAACCTTCGCCGCGCTCAAGCTCGCCGTCGACAACTGGCGCTGGGACGGCGTACCATTCTTCCTGCGGACGGGCAAGCGCCTGCGCCGCAAGCTGACCCAGTTCGTGATCAACTTCAAACCCGCGCCGCACCTCTTCCGCAACGTCGACGGCGGCCATCTCCGTCCCCGCCACAACCAGCTCGTGGTCAACGTGCAGCCCGACGAGGGCATCAGCCTGCGCTTCGAGGGCAAGGTGCCCGGCCAGGGCCTGCACCTGAAATCCGCGCTGCTCGACTTCGACTACCAGGAGCAGTTTCAATCGGTGCCCTTCGAGGCCTACGCCATGCTGCTCCTCGAAGCCATCGCGGGCGACCAGTCGCATTTCAAAGATCGCCACGAGGTCGAGGCGGCCTGGCGCATCGTCATGCCCGTGCTCGACTACTGGCGCGACCATCCCGGCGCGGGGCTGGAGATCTACGACTCGGGGACCTGGGGACCGGCCGCGGCCGACACGCTCATCCGGCCATGCGGGCGCTGGCGGAATCCCGAAGCCGAGGGTTCGCGCGCGGCGGGCCCGCGCTTGGGCGACGCGGCCAACCCCGAGGCAAGAAGGTAGTGCTGGAGCCGGCGCAGCTTGCCGGCCTCCGCGGTGAGCAGATCGTCTGCGCCACCGCCGAGGCATGCGCCGCGCGCCTGGCCACGTCGCTGGTCGAGCACTTACGACGACGGCTGGAGATGCTCGCGCGCGTTCACGTCGCTCTCTCGGGAGGATCCTCGGGCCAACTGCTCTGCTCGGCGCTTGCCCAGGGGAACGCTCTTCGCGCACCAGAGTGGGCGCGCATCCACCTGTGGCTGGTCGACGAACGCTCGGTTGCCGACGGCGATCCCCGCCGAAATTTCGGTCTGATTCGCGACGGCCTGGCGTCGCACGTTCCCTTGCCTGCGGAGAACCTTCACCCCATGCCCGTCCAGCAAGCCGACGGCGCCGAACGCTACGAGCGGGATCTGCGCGACGGCCTGGGCGAGCGGCAAGACGCCAGCGAGCGCTGCCTGGACGCCGTGGTTCTGGGCATGGGCGCGGACGGGCACACGGCGAGTCTGTTCCCAGGAACGCCAGCGCTGGAGGAGCGCGAGCGCTGGATTGTGCTCAACGATGGCGAGCAGGTCGCGCCACCCCGGCCACGCATGACCATGACCTTCCCGCTTCTCAACCGCGCGCGCCTCATCGCCCTACTCGTGACGGGTGAAGGCAAGCGAGCGGCGCTGCGACGGCTGGCCGAGAATCCCGACGACCATCGAACCCTGCCGGTGTCCGGCGTGAGACCCGCCGCGGGAGCGCGCCTAGTTTGGTTCCTGGACCAGGCCGCGGTACCAGACTAGAAGCCGCTGCGAGCCAGATGCCTTCGCACGGATAGACACCGAAGCACCTTTCTCGCCGGCTTTGCCGAGAAGTCTCCTTCGTGGAGGCAGCGGCACGCGCACGACCATGACCGGCACAGAGGTAGCCAGCAAGACCGCATCAGCTCAGCGTCGGTGCCGACTACTGCGTAACCGGGGCAAGCACACCGTTGATGTCGTCGTGGAGCTTGGTGGTGTCGAGCCCGTCGAGGACGATGACGTTGTGCAGCGACGAGACCAGATTGGGATCCTGCTGCCACTTCCATACCAGCAGTCCCGATGGGTCGTATTCCAGGAGCTGGATGCCCTTGCCGCCATTCCCGCCGCCATGGCCTTCCCAGTTGGTGACCACGAAGTGACCGTTCGGCAGGACTTGGTATCCAGCGTAGAAGTTCGGGACGATGGTCGTTGCATCGGGCTGCCCCTTGCCGCCGATGGTGGTCAGCACCTTCTTGGCCGCGGGGTCGATGATTAGAAGTGCTGCCCCATAGCCTGAGGTGACCACGATGGTCTTGTCCGGCAAACGCAGGCCTTGATAGACATAGTTGCCGTCGGGGATAGTCATTTCCCAGACGGGCTGCGTGGTCCAGTTGACCTCGGCCAGCTTGGCCCCCACACCAATCAGGAAGGTGCCCTGGGGCGTTCGCCGAAGCATGCGAAACTGGCTGTAGTTCGTGAACGTCACGTTGTGCCCCGCCACTGGTGCGTCCTGGCTGTCCAACTCCTGCAAGGTGGCCTGGCCGCTGGCGTTGTTCGCGCCGAGAACGGTGTTGCCGCTCGGCAGACGGCGAATGCTCTCCACACCGGCGAAGTTGCTGACCTCCTTCTTGATCGCGCCGGTCTTGATGTCGAGCTCGACGTAGCCCTTTGCAACTGAAACCGCGACGCGATCGCCTCCCACGAGCTGGATATCGCGCATGCTATCCCCGTCTTTGTTGGGATCGTTGAGCTGCGTGCTCCAGACCGCACTGCCGGGGTTTTGCAAGTCCACGAGCAGGACGCGCCTGTTGCCTTCGTCGCACACGAGCACGCGGCGGGGATTGCCGACCAAGGCGTCCGCTGCCGCCACTTCCTTTCCGGATGCTCCCCCTGCGTCGGCGTCAGGGCCGCCGCCCGCACCCCCGAGAGCCGTGTCGGAAGCATCGGCTTGCGGCTGGGATATGGTGCCACCCTGGCCGCCTACCCCTCCAGCGCCAACCGCTGCATCAGGTTGTGGTCCGGTGGACATGCCGCCCTGGCCGGACCTGCCGCCAGTGCCGCCGGGGTTTCCTCCCGCGGCCGTGGTCTGGCCGCCCTGGCCGCCCCTGCCGCCAGCCCCAACCTGCGTCTGTCCGCCGCTGCCGCCGGCCATCGTGGGGGAGCCATTGCTGGAGTTGCACGCACTCAACAAGACAACCATGGCAGTCGCTAGAGAATTTGCCCAACTGAACATTCTTGAATTCATGGACGCACTTTCACCCAAGGGGAAGCCAGCGTAGCACGGGCCGGCCCGTATTGGCTACGCTCGCTACAAGAACGGCGGAAACTTGTTCTTGTCGGGTATGATCGCGACCCCTTCGAGTTCCATAAGCCAGGCGGGGCGACAGACCGCCGCCTCGGCAAGCACCAGTGGTATCTTTCCGCCGAGCTCTTCGTTGAGCACTCTTTCTACCCGTTGCCGGTCGTGTACGTTTCGCACATAGGCAATAGCATAGGCCAAATCATCGAGGGTCGCAGATTGCGCATCGAGCAGCGCGCGGACGTTCTCTATCGCGCGCCGGGTCTGCCACTCAGCGTCGCCCTCGTGTAGCACCTCGCCTTTGGTATTGATGCTTGCGGTCCCGGAAACATACAGGTGCGAGCGGTCGCCGAACCGCACCCGCAGTCCCCGCTCGAAGGTGACCCCGTAGAGAATGGTTGGCGAAAGGTGCGAGAGCGCCTCCATGCGGACGACTTGCCCCGCGGCAAGTCCACCCACCGACAACGAGTCGGCCGACACGATTCTTTCCGGTGAGTACGTCGCTCCCAGAATTCCGGTGCTCGCTAGGTAGCGCGTGTTGTCCGTAAGTCCGTGCGCGTCAAAGTGCTCCCGGCGGGCGCGCACCATGTCTTTATAGTGGTTGTCCAGGTCCCGGACGTACACCCAGGTGCGGATGCCGTTATCGAGAAGATTCAAGCCATTTTGTTCGATAACCGAATTGAGCGAATCGAAGATGGTCTTGGTCTGCGTATAGGCGTCGAAGATATCGCCGCTGGTATGATTTGCGCTGAAGAGGAGCGAATAGTTCCCACCTTTGACGATCAGGTCGTTGCGCCAGCCATCGGAGGTGGGGTGCGACAGCTGCTTGGTAACCGCCTTCTTCGGGTTGCGAAGGTGATACGAGAGGAGCGAAACGGGGCCGCCGCCGATCGGTCTTTGCTCGATGATCGATAGTGCGCAGGAGGCGCGCAACCGCTCGAAGAGCGCGGACTGAAGCAGCGCCGATTTCTGGTTCAGGATGTCACTCAGGAAGATGCGGCAGAAGACGGCGGTCGAATCGGAGAGGCCCAAGCGGTCGAGCGCCGATGAATACCGAACGGTCAATTCGGCGAGCGCTTCGGAAAAACTCAATCCCTCCAGCGTTGTAGTGCTGATGAACGTCTCGTCGCAGCCTTCGGCGACCGAGAAGGTCGAACAGCGCGAAGAGCTGTCGATGGTCAAGAATGCCGGCATAGCGCTACCTATTCTCTGTTTTGCCGCCCAGGTGAAGATGCCGACGGGCTTTCATTATCTATGTTCGCCATCGCAGTAGCTTTCCTTGGGCGGGGTCGCCGCAGACATCAAGCTAAGAGACATGCGTGGGATTCGTGGCAATCCGCCGACGTTCGATTTCCATACCACGTGTCCTTGATGCTTAATAGCACCATTCTGAGGGTCGCGGTTGAAGCCTGAAAAGTGGACACCACGACAGCCCCCAGCACCGTTTCCCGTGCGGCAGGTGGTGCCGTCCGCGCCGTCGGAGATCCGACGGCCGGATGTCGACGGGGAGCCCGTGCGCGGCTTAGTCGAGTGGCTCAGGGCTAGGGGCCGTCTCGACCTGGAGGCGGGTCATCAGAAGGCCACTGGAGACTGTTCGAGCAATAACAAGGAGGTGGCCATGCCAGGTATCGTGCGCGATCGTTCAGTCACAAATCGATCGTTCAGTCACAAATCGACCATTTAGTCACAAATCGATCATTCAGTCGAAATCGCCGGAAGAGCGCTGGCTCACCGTCAGCAGCCGCCATTGGCCGGCAGGGACGGGGGGGGGGTGGGCAGGGCCATCACATCATCCCACATCCAGGGCAATCTCAGCAAAATCTCGGGGATTTTCCCCGTGTTTTGATTTTAGGTACAGTGTCTCCTCTTGAAAACGGTGCCTTTCTTGAATGCTCTTGGTCGCAGAAACCAGCATCTCCGCAAGGTTGCTCACGTTCTCGATGCGATTGTCCTGACGGCGGGTCCGGGCGGCGGCGCCTCCTCCGGGAACGCCGACATCAATCGCTTGCTTGATTATTGAGTCCACTGTCACATTCGCGTTGACAACTTCCGCGACTCCGGCAACATGACGGTAGTCCTCATATTGTTGAGGCGCTTCCGTAAGTGGCAGCAACAGCATAGGCGGCTGCTTCACGGAGCGGGTTGGTGCATGGAAGGGAAGGCCACGAAACCATGGAGACCAGCATGGACACGCGAAAGTATCCCAGGACTACTAGGGCACAGCTTGCGACTTTGATTGGTTCGGGGTTGGTGATCATGGGCTGCATCTCGGGCTCGGGGACGCAAGCCGAGTCGCCCCCCGACGCCACGACCAGGTCTGGGGGCGCCAGCGGGCGAGGAGGGGGCGGTGGACAGGCGACCGGTCAGGGTGGCGCGGCCGGTGTAGGCCAGGGTGGCGCTGGCGGTTCTAGCAAGGGTGGTGCCGGAGGTTCCAGCCAGGGTGGCGCAGGCGGCGCCAGCCCGGGTGGCGCTGGCGGGTCCAGCAAAGGTGGTGCCGGAGGTTCGAGCCAGGGCGGCGCGGGCGGCGTCAGCCAGGGCGGCGCGGGCGGCGTCAGCCAGGGCGGCGCGGGCGGCGTCAGCCAGGGTGGCGCCGGGGGTTCGTCGCCCTCGTCGGGCTTCCGCTCTCCGTATGCGGTCGCCTACTCCAGTGATAGCGCGACCCTCGCGGTCTCCGACGCGACCGCGGGCGCGCTCATGGTCCTCGACCCCAAGGCCGGCACAACGCTCAAATCCGTGCAGCTTTCAGGCGAGCCCAGGGGGCTTGCCTGGTCAGCGGCCGGGAAGGTGATGGTGGCCGAGTACAACGCGGGAACCATCGCCGAGGTGGACACCGCCGCGGGCTCGGTTCTCCGGCGCATCGATGTAGGCCCGAAGCCGACGGATGTGGCGCTGAGCACCGATGGTGCGAAGATGGTGGTCCCCGACTTCGCCCTGGGTCAGGTTCTCATTCTAGAGACCGCAACCGGGAAGACGCAGGCCACTGTGCCGGTCGCCCCCTATCCTTTTGCCGTTGCTGTCGCGCCCACCGGAAACACGGCGGTTGTAACTCACCGGATCGCCTCGGGCGATGCCACCGCGCCAGACGCCGCGTCCTCGGTCACCCTGGTGGATATCGCGGCCGGGAAGGTCAGCGCCAACATCAAGCTCCCGCTCGGCTCCTCCAACCTCCTCGGGGTGCACTGCTCACCCGACGGCAAGTGGGCCTACGTTACCCATACCCTGGCGCGGCTGAACGTCCCGACGACTCACCTGCTGCGGGGCTGGATCATGACCCACGCCCTGACCGTCATCGACCTTGCTGGCAAGGCCGTCTACGCGACCGTGCTGCTCGACCGCATCAACGAAGGCTTCGCGGATCCCTGGGGCGTGCGCGTGAGCCCTGACGGCAAGTATCTGTGGGTCTCGGCGTCGGGGGCGCACCAGGTGGCCCGTGTGGATCTCACCATGCTCCACAAGCTGCTGGCGGGCCCAATTCCCTCCGAGCTGACCAAGGGCGGTAGTAAGCCGACGGCCACGGCCCGCAGCAAGAGCGGCTACAACAAGCCGCTCTCCGATGTGTGGTTCGACATCGCCTCAGACCCGACGAAGCGAGCGCTTCTCATGGACGATCTCGGGGCGCTGGCCGGCGCCGGCCTGATTCAGATATTCCGTCTCGCTTCAGCCCAAGGCCCGCGCGGGGTCGCCATCTCTCCTGATGGGAAGCAGGTCGCGGTGGCTATCTACTTCTCCGGCCAGGTGGGCATCTTGAATGCCGCCACCCCCGCGATCGAGAAGTTCATCAACGTGGGTACCCAGCCCGAGGAAAGCTGGGTACGCCAAGGAGAGCGCATCTTCCACGACGCTTCACGCACTTTGCAGAGCTGGCTGTCCTGCGTCTCCTGCCACTACGAAGCCCGCTCCGACGGGCTCGCCTGGGATCTGCTGAATGACGGCGCAGGAAACCCGAAGAACAGCCACACCATGTTCTACTCGCCCAACACGCCGCCCGTCATGTCGCACGGAGTGCGAGCAAACGCTGCGGCCGCCATCACCGCGGGTCTGAAGGGCTTCGAGTTCGCGATGCCGACTGCTGGGGAAGAGGAGGCTCTGGGGAACTACCTCAACTCCCTCACTGCGGAGCCCTACAACAAGGCAGGAGCGCAGAAATCTGAATCAGCGAAACGGGGTGCGGCGGTGTTCACGAAGGCGGGCTGCGACACGTGCCACTCCGGCAAGTTCTACACGGATCTGAAGCCCCACGACGTGGGGACCAAGGGAAAGCTGGACCTTGCCTCCGACACCGCCGAAATCTACACCTATACTCTAGCGGACCTGTGGCGGTCTGCGCCCTACTTGCACGACGGCTCGGCGCCAACCCTGAAAGACGTGCTGACCACCAAGAACGTGGGCGACAGGCACGGCAAGACTTCCACGCTGACTGCCGCGGAAATCGACGATCTCGTCCAGTACCAACTCGAGCTGGATCCGCCCGCGCCTGACAAGGTGGACGTGTTCGGCCCCTCGGGTCCTACTCCCCCGAAGGTTGCACTCCAGGGTCAGGTTCCGACCGCCAGCAAAGGCCTCGATCTCACGGATCCCAAGCTCGCCAACCTGGACAAGATCCTCTTCATCAAGCGCGAGTACCTGCCGACCAACGACAACGGCAAAGGTGGCCACATATGCGATCAGTACCATGGCTTCAACGACGTGAAGGGAGGCGGGCTCTTCGTCATCGAAAACGTCCTGTCCGGTGGCCCCACGGAGAGGAATGTGCTGGCTAGCTCGACCTGTGCCAACGGTCCGCACCAGGGAAAGAAGCTGGAAGGCGGGGCGTTCCTGTCCCCGGATCTCAGCTTTGACGCCAAGCAGATCCTCTTCGCCTATACCGACGTCTCCGGGTCCGGCTGGACGGAGGGCTCGGTCCACCACATCTTCAAGGTCAACGTCGATGGCACTGGGCTCACCCAGTTGACCTCAGGAAAGAACAACGACTTCGATCCCACATTCCTTCCCGACGGACGCATCGTCTTCGTCTCGGACCGCCGCGGCGGGTACGGCCGCTGCCATCCGCGGCAGGTGCCGGTCTACACGATGTACATCATGAACGCCGACGGCACGGGGATCGAGCCGCTGAGCTACCACGAGACCAACGAGTGGCAGCCCAGCGTGGACCGAAACGGCCTTCTGGTCTACACGCGTTGGGACTACGTGGATCGCGGTTCCAATCAGGTACACCACCCATGGGTGACCACGCCCGATGGGCTTGATCCGCGGGCGACCGTGGGCAACTACGCCTACCACGGCAACATCGTCCCACGCGCGGTGATGAACATCCGAGACATCCCGGGGACGAACAAGATCGTGGGCACCGCCGCCGCTCACCACCAGCAAGCCTACGGCTCGATCGTCGTGATGGACAACGACATCGAGGACGACGACGAGATGGGCCAGTACACCGTCATCACCAAGGACGCTGCTTTCCCCGAGGCCACGACCGGGACGGACAACGACCACAAATACGCGACAGCTTGGCCAATGGACGAACATCGCTTCCTTGTCGTGCACGATCCGGATAGCAATACGCACGGCCTGACCAGCAAACGGTTTGCCATCTATCTCATCGATGACCAGGGCGGAAAGAAGCAGCTTTACAAAGACGCCGCTCACTCCTGCCTCGACCCGATCCCGCTGGCCCCGCGCACGACCCCACGAGTGATCCCCATGAGCCGGACCGGAGCCACGAAGACCGATCCGGCAGAGGTAAACCTGCTCAACGTCTACGACAGCATGCTGCCCATGCCGACCGGGACAGTGATCACGGCGCTCCGGGTGGTGCAGCTGTACCCCAAGTCCACGTCGAACACGATCGCCCCGCGGTTGGGCCATGGGGCGGTTCTGTATAACGATCAGAATGGGCGCGGCTCGCTGGGCACGGTGCCGGTGGAGTCAGACGGCAGCGCCCACTTCCTCTTGCCCCCGGGCAAGCCGGTGTTCTTCCAGGCGCTCGATGCGGACGGCACCGCCGTGCAGTCCATGATGTCGTCCGCCTACGCCGTGCCCGGCGCGACCCGAATCACGTGCCAGGGCTGTCATGAAAGGCGCTACCGGGCGCCGAAGGCCCGCGCCGAGATGCCCATCGCCTTCAGGAGAGCGGCTTCGACGCTGCAGCCCGATCCTGACGGCAGCGCACCGCTATCCTTCGCGCGGCTGATCCAGCCCATCCTGGACAAGAACTGCGTGAGCTGCCATGGGACCGCGAAGCCGGGCGACCTGAGCAAGGGCAACTACCAGAGCGACGGGGACCGTTTCTACACCTCGTACAACAACCTGAAGCCCTACCTCAGCTACTACAACTTCGACTACTCCTGGGGGCCCGTGGTGACAACACCGGGCAAGTTCGGCGCGCGCATTTCCAAGCTCTTCCCCCTCCTCAAGGCCGGCCACCAGGGGGTGGCGCTCTCAGCGGCAGACCTAAAGACAATCGCGCTCTGGCTGGATCTGAACTCCGACATATACTCCGACGACATACAGCGGGATGCTCAGGCAAGCGGGCAGGCCGTGACGCCCAGCCTCCAGTAGACGAAACGATTCGAGTGCGATCGCCTCGTGGTAGGGCTGGCGCCACGATGCGCATCGAAATCCTCCTCGCGCCGCGCTTCTCGCAGAGAATCTCGTCCGCGTGACATCCTCGCCGAGCGCGCGGTATGCGGCGCAGAGCTTTGTCGAAGCCGTTGCAGATCGGGACAACGAGAATCCGCGATTCTTTGGGAAAGGCGCGACGCTGCTCCCTCAAACCAACAGAGGCCGATCCCTGTGGCCTCGCGTTCCAGGAGGAATCTAGATGCGATTCGGGCCCATGGCTCTCTTGTCGGCCGCGGCGACTTTCGCCGGAGTCCTTGCGCTCGGGCAGGCGGCCCGAGCGGCAACGATTTCCTGGAAAGGCCGCACCTGGAACGTGACCGGGGGCGGCATGGCCGGCGTCTGTCAGGGGAACGCCGCCAACATCTCGGTGGACGGCAGCGGATACCTGCACATGAAGATCACCAACAACGGTGGCACGTGGACGGCCGCAGAGATCTTCACGACCGACAAGATCGGCTTTGGCACCTATCAGTGGCAAATCGATGGACCGGTCGACAAACTCGACAAGAACGTGGTCGTCGGCCTTTTCCCGTACGGGCCCGAAGCGGGCATGGGCAACAGTGGCAACAACGAGATCGACATCGAGTACGCCCGCTGGGGCAACGCCGCCTGGGACAACGGCAATTGGACTGTCTGGCCGCCGACCGGGACCGGGAGCGACTCGTACACGTTCGATTTCTCGCTGAACGGTGGCACGTACACCACTTCGCGTTTCATCTGGAGCAGTACCAAGATCGATTTCGCGACGATGAGCGGCTTCGAGCCGGTGGGCAGTACCAACGGTCTCATCAAGTCCTGGACCTACGCGCCGGCCAATCCCACGACGAAGATCACCCAGGCGGCGATGCCGCTTGGCATGAACCTGTGGTGCTTCGACAACCCGCCGTCGGACGGGCAGAACGTCGAGATCATCGTCAGGGACTTCACGTTCGTGCCGCTCGGCGCTGCCGTCGATGCCGGAACGGACGGTGGCGGAGGATCCGCGGCGACTGGTGGATCGGGCGGATCGGGTGGCGCTGGCGGATCGGGTGGCAAGGACGGTGCGGCCGGAACGGATGCGACGGCGGGCAGCGAGGGATCCGGAGGCACGGGAGGCACGGGAGGGGCGACGGGAGCGGGAGCAGCAGCTGGTAGGTCGGGCAGCGGCGGATCTGCGGGTAACGGAGGCTCGTCTGGAACGGCAGGGACAGGCGCGAACGGCGGAGCTGCGGGCACCGCAGGATCGCAGAGCGGTGGATCGGCAGGAACGAGCGCAGCCGGCACGACTTCGTCGGGCGGCGCGAGTGGCGGCAGCGGCCTCATTGCATCCGGTGGCTCTTCCGGCAGGGGAGGTGCGGTGGGCAGCGGCGGCACGCCCAATGGTACAGGCGGCGCCTCAACCGTCGCCACCGGCGGAAGCTCGCACGGCTCGGGCGGCGCTCCACCCGGCGTTGGCGGAAGCTCAAGCGCCGGCGCTTCGGGCGCAGGGGCCGTGCCCGGAGGTTCGAGCGGTACGACGAGCGAGGCGAAGTCCAGCGGATGCTCTTGCCGAACTGGAGGCCATGCGACGCAGCCGACCGGGCTCGGGCTCTTCGTCGTCGCTCCCCTGCTGGCTTGGCGCCTGCGCCCTCATCGACGCCGATGCGTACCGACTGGTTCAGCTAGTGGAAGGAATGACAGTATAATGACACGGTGAGGATTCCGCCGTCGGCGATGGCGCTTGCGGCCGCACTGGCGGCCCTGCCGGCTGTGGCCGAACCTCTTTCGGCCACGCTCACCGTAACACGCGTGCCCGCGGCGGCGGACTGTCCCTCGGCGAGCGAGCTGCAAGCCGCAAGCGCTGCCTGAACGCGGTGGTTCTGGGCATGCGCGCGGACGGGCACACGGCGAGTCTCTTCCCGGGAACGCCAGCTCTGGATGAACGTGAGCACTGGATCGTGTCGACGATGGCGAGCAGGTCGCGCCACCCCGGCCGCGCATGGCCATGACCTTCCCGCTTCTCAACCGCGCGCTTCATCGCCCTACTCGTGACTGGAGAGGGCAAGGAAAGCGGCGCTGCGGCGGGTGGCTTCGGCCGCAGGCGACCACCACACCCTGCCGGTGGCCGACGTGGTTCCCGCCGGCGGATCACGCATGATTGGGTTCCTCGACCATGCCGCACTGCCTACATGTTCTCCATGGTCTTGACGACCTCAGCCTCGAAGCCCTGGCGAATCTCGATGAGTGACGGCTGCGTCGCGCGCTGTACGACCTCGATCAACTCACCCTCCGGTCCGAGCAGGCCGCCTGCCACGACGGGGTGCGGATGAACGCGGCCGCGGGGCCGGCGGCGTCGATCCGCGTCGGGGTCAACCTCTC
>JADGRD010000541.1 GCA_017881285.1 Pseudomonadota bacterium
ACCTCGCCGTCCTGACGCACCAGCCAGTACCGGTACGGCTCTGGCATCCCCTCGAGCTGGCCGTCTGAAGGCACCTGATCCACGCCCGCTACCCTATCATACTCACACGCTTTATGCAAGATCCAGCCGAAGAGAAATGCCTGCATACCACCGATATCTCGGAGCCACTTCCGGAGGTCTGAGCCTGCAAACCGACGAGCTGATGAGCGCCGCCGTCGCTGTGCACATCGGACTGGCGACCGACCGGCGAATGAGCCACGTGTCCGTGATGGACGTCCCCACCTATGCCCGCCCACTGTTCATCACCGACACCGCGTCGAACATCGAGCCGGATCTGGCGGCCAAACAGGACATCGTTCAGAACGCCATCGACCTCGCCCTCGCGGTCGGCGTCGAGACGCCAAAGGTGGCCATCCTGTCGGCCATCGGGACGGTGAACCCGAAGCTCCGGTCCTCGCTGGAAGCGGCCGTGCTGGCGAAGATGGCCGAGCGCGGCCAGATCGTCGGCGGCGTGGTCGACGGGCCCCTGGCGTTCGACGACGCGGTCTCTCCCGCGACCGCTCGGGTGAGGGGAATCGCCTCGCCGGTCACCGGGCGGGCCGACATCGTCGTCGTCCCTGACCTCGAAAGCGGAGCCATGCTGGTCCAGCAATTGGGCGCCCTGGGTGACTCGCAGGCCGCCGGCATCGTCCTCGGCGGGCGCGTGCCGATCGTGCTCACCAGCCGAGCTGACAGCCCACTCGGGCGCGTCGCCTCGTGCGCGCTGGCGGTCCTGGTGGCGCGGGCGGCCCCGTGGTGGCGCGGGCGGCCCGGCGGGTGAGACGCGGCCAGGATGAGGAGGACCCGCGGAGCAGCCGGCCCCCTCATGCCCGCCCCGGCGCCTCGGCGCTGACGGTCGGGGAGGCGGTCTTCCGAGCTGAGGGACGCTGTCGTTCGCGGCCAGCGTGCGCCGGATAGATTGTCCCGGCCGATGTTCGACCATGTCACCATCAGAGTCACCGACAGGACCCGGTCAGAGTTGTTCTACGACTCGGTTCTGAGGGCGCTCGGGGTCGATCAGAGCTACCGGCTCGGGACCTACTCGGAGTGGCAGGACTTCTCGCTCACCGAGGCCGACGGCGCCAACCGGCCGACGCGGCGACTCCACCTCGCCTTCTTGTCCCCCTCCCGCGAGCAGGTCGATGAGTTCTGGCGGGCCGGCACCGAGCGCGGCTATGCCTCCGACGGAGAGCCGGGGCCGAGGCCCCAGTACGGCGGGAAGTACTACGGGGCATTCCTGCTTGATCCCGACGGCAACAGCACCGAGGCCGTCCACCACGGCTCGCCGCGCCGCGGCGGGATCATCGACCATCTCTGGATCCGCGTGGGCGACCTCGCCGCGGCCAGGCGCTTCTACGAGACCATCGCGCCGTATGCCGGCCTGCGCCTCAGGGACGAGCAGCCGAACCGGGTGCAGTTCGCCGGCGCCACGGGGTCGTTCTCGCTCGTGCCCGGGACGCGGACCGAGAACCTGCACCTGGCGTTTCCGGCCGAAGCTTCCAGTATCTCTCGGGTTGTCCTTGCACGTGCGCCTCAGATTGTCCGTCGAACTACTATTGGCGGAACAAGACTACCTCAAATATCAGCGCGATAGGTCGGGATGAGGCCAGCAGGAGGCGTGGGACGGGTACTTGTGATTTCACGGAGTTGGCGGTTTTCACTTTCAGATGGCGCTCGCGACGGGCTAGGGAGAGCCGATCCTAGCTGCCGGTAATGTCGGTAACGAACAGAGCGATGGCGTTGGATTTACCGGTCTAGGGGGCTGCGAACGCCGCTGGCGCCGGGGTTCTGGACGTGGGTGTAAATCATGGTGGTGCTCACGGCACGGTGACCCAGAAGCTCCTGGATGGTGCGGATGTCGTAGCCATCCTCTAGGAGGTGGGTGGCGAAGGAGTGTCGGAGGGTATGCGGGGTCACGAGCTTCGAGATCCCGGCAGCGACCGCGGCCGCGCGGACGGCGTGCTGGATGACGGATGGGTGCAGGTGGCTGCGGCGGACCTGCCCGTTGGCCGGAACGGTGTAGGTCCGGGTCGCGGGGAAAGCCCACTGCCAGATCCATTCGTGCCTGGCATGGGGATACTTGCGAGCCATTGCCTCGGGCAGCGCGACGGCGCCTGCGCCCTGGCCGAGGTCTCGGTCGTGCAGGGCCTTGACCGCGAGAAGGTGGTAGCGAAGTCGATCCACGAGCACACCGGGCAGAACGGTCCGGCGGTCCTTGCCGCCCTTGCCTCTGCGAAGGACGATCTCGCGATGATCCAGGTCGAAATCCTTCACGCGCAGCCGCACGGCCTCGAGTAGTCGCAAGCCGGCACCGTAGAGCAGCGCGCCGACCAGGAAGGGAGTCCCATCGAGGTGGACCAGCAGACTCCGGACTTCGTCCCGTGCGAGCACGACGGGCAGGCGCCTCGGTTGCTTGGCGTGCACCAGGGTTCCCAGCTTTGCGATCTCGCGCCCCAGAACTTGCCGGTACAGGTAGAGCAGCGCGGCCAGCGCCTGGTTCTGGGTCGACGCGCTGACCTTGGTTTCGCTGGCCAGGCTGGACAGGTACGCGCCGATTTCGGGCTCGGCCATGGTTTCGGGATGGCGCTTGCCGTGAAAAAGGATGAAGCGGCGGATCCAGCCGACGTAGGCCCTTTCGGTCCGTTCGCTGTAGTGCCGCGCGCGCAGGCTCTCCCGCACGCGTTCCAGCAGGCGCGGCGGTCTGGCCGGGATCCCGGTGGACTGTCCGGCTTCCGGCCGGGCAAAGGGAATGATCGTGGGACCATGGCTGGTATTTCGGACAGGTGGCTGCATGGAGCCCTAGCATTGCGAACGCCGTGCCATGGGCCTAGGAAACCCGAACCCTGCGCTTCTCCGTGCTCGCCGTCTTCTCGGTGCTCTCTCTGCTTCAGTTCCCCGGGGCGGGGACGGGATCGGTATTCGCCGGCAGCAGCGACAGGAGAATCAACGCGGGCACTGCCATGAACATGGCGGCGCCGAAGAAGGACGCCCATCCGCCGGCGGCGACGACGTACCCGGCGGAGGCGCCGAGGGTGCGGCCGGCGAGGGTCGAGGCGCTGGACAGCAGCGCGAACTGGGTCGCGGAGAAGGACTTGTTGCATAGCGACATGAGGAACGCGAGGAAGGCGGCGTCGGCTATGCCGGCGCAGAGGTTGTGCACGCCGATGGCGGCGGCGAGCAGGAGGTGGTTCTTGCCCACGAGGGCCAGGGCAAGATAGCCGCTGTTGGTGGCGGCGGAGAGCGCGCCGAAGAGAAAGAGGGACCGGCGCAGCCCGAATTTGGCCACCAGGCCGCCGCCGAGGAGAACGCCCAAGGTCATGGCGCCGAAGCCGATGGCCTTCGACAGGGCGGCGATCTCGGTGCGCGAGAAGTCGAGCGCGATGAGGAAGGGGACGCTCATGTTCGAGGCGATGTAGTCACCGAACTTGTAGAGCATGACGAAGCCGAGGACGATGAGGGAGCGCGGCCGCGAGAAGAAGTCGGCGAAGGGCAGGGTGAAGGCGGCGCTGATGGTTCGTGGCGTCCGCGTGGTTACGGGCTCGGGAGCCCACCATGTGATGACCACCGCCGGCAGCATCAGGATGGCCACCATGCGGAACACCGTCGGCCAGGGCAGGTAGTCGGAAAGCGCCAGGGCGCCCATGCCGGACACGAGCATGGCGATGCGATAGCCGAACACGAAGGTCGAGGTGCCCGAGGCGCGCTCCTCGGGCGGCAGCACGTCCGTCC
>JADGRD010000542.1 GCA_017881285.1 Pseudomonadota bacterium
CGCGATGAAGGTACGCTAGGAGAATCTGGAGCTTGGCATCGCTGCCCTCCGCCAGCACCTCGACAGTTCCGTCGTGGCGGTTGCGCACCCACCCGGCTAGCCCCAGACGCCTCGCCTCGTCGAGGGTGATCGCGCGATAGCCCACGCCTTGCACCCGTCCGTGCACCACGGCGTGCAGCCGGCGTTCGCGCGAGGATTCTCCGGCCATCACGGGGAGCTGATCGCGTGGGGAGCCGCCGAGCTTGGCTCGGCGCGGATCATCGCGGGAGGTGTCCCATGGCAATCAACACGGCCCTTCTGTGACGGCGAAGCTCACGAGGCTGTTGGGCACGACCGGCAGTTCGTCGAAGCGGGCCACTACCCGGTCCTTCGAGTCGAGTATCTGCGCCTTGGAGAGCACGGCGTATTCGACGGGGCCCTCGGTGGGGGCGCAGGCAGAGACGTAGCCGACAATCTTTGCCCCCGAATCGAACTCGAAGGTCACGCGATGGCTGACCATGTCGCGAATGGTTGCGTAGTCTGGCATCGCGTGAAATCTTCCAGGTGCGAACCCGGGAGTCAATAGCTCCTGGCGCGCGATGAATCGCGCCCCTTGCTGCCGTCGGGTTAGAATGCACGCAATGCGGTTCCGCTGGGCTTTTCTTCAGCTCCTGCTCGGCCTCGCGCTGGGTTGCGCGAACCCGCAGCCTACCCTCCTGGCCGTACAGCCGCCACAGGCCTACAGCGACGGCGACACTCGCCTGACCCTCCTCGGCCACGACTTCGTGCCCGCCGCCATCCTCGATCCGCTGTCGGGCCGCCGCATCGCCACGAGCGATGGATTTGCCGCACGCATGGGCGCCGCTGGCCAGTGGGTGGAACTGGGTAACCTGGACTGGCTGTCGACGGGAGCCCTGGCGGTTTCACTGCCGAGCGCCACGGCCCAGTACCTGCCGGCCGCCCCCCTCGACGTCGAAGTCACCGATCCCCGTGGCCACGTAGCCACCCTGAGCGCCGGGTTTCTCGAGCTCGGCCCGGACTTGACGCGGCCGCGCCTCGCGTTCGCGAGCCCGTCGCCCGACGCGCCTTTCGCCCCCGGCATGCTCCTGCGCGGGAGTTTCCACGCCGCCAAGTCCCCGCCTGGAACCATCGCGACTGCCGGCTGGACCGCCTACGAAAACGGCAGCGCACACGCCAGCGCGCGTTGCTTCGTCGCGCCGAGCTCCGCCGAGGTCGACTGCGGCTTCCAGTTCACCATCAGCCAGACTCTCGGCGAGGGCGATGGGGTGCGGGTCGTGGCCGACGCCACGGACGCCTCCGCGAGCGCGAATCGGGCCGAGGCGAGCCTCGTCATCAGCCTGCGCGCGAAACCCAGCATTCTCTCGCTCTCGCCCGCCAGCGGAGGCACGGCGGGGGGCACCGACATCCTCATCCTGGGAAACGGTTTCCTGGCCGGCAGCCGGGCCATGGTCGATGGAGATCTCCTGTTTCCCAGCGGGGGCATCATCGTGGACGAACACACCATCAGCGGCCACACCCCGGCTCACGACGCGGGAGGAGGCATGATCGCAGTGCACACACCGCTGGGCGACGCCAATGGGAGCCGGGAGTTCATCTACCTGCCCCCTCCCCTCCTCGCCGCCATCACACCGGAGAGCGGCACCGCCGCGGGCGGCACCGCGGTGGCCATCACCGGCGCCAACTTCGGCGCCAGCACGCGCATCTACTTCGGCCCGACCCTCGACAGCGCCGCGCCCCTCGCGGAGCAGTTTGTCCAAGGCGACACGTCCATCGTCGGGCGCACGCCTTCGGGCAGCGGGCCAACCACGGTGTGGGCCTTCGATTCCACGCTGGGTTTCACCAAGCTCGTGGGTGGTTTCACCTGGAGGACGCCGTGAAGCTCCTGCCCAAGTTCGCCTTGCTCTCCATCGGTGTCGCCGCGGTTCCGCTCGCCATCGCCGGTTACTCCTCGATCCGGGTCAGCCAGGCCGCCTTGCGCGAGGCCATCGAGGGCCACGAGGTGCTGCTGGCCAGGCAGATCTCGGAATACGTGTCGAGCCAGCTCGGCAACCTGCGCGCCACGATGGCGGTCGAAACGCGCATCCTCGATCTGACCCACGTGGGCGGCAGCCTGTCGGCGGACGAGGCCCTGCGCAAGTTCCTGCAACTGGTCTTCCACCAGAGCGACGACTTCAGCATCGTGGCCCTGCTCGACCGGGACGGCAAGCCGGTGGTTCCCGCCGCCTTCCAGTCCGTGGCTCCGCGCAACGATTCCTATGGCGCGCACGATCTCATCTCCCCCGAGGACGCGGCAAAGCTGCCGGGGCTGGTCCCGGTCGAGCAGACCCTGCGCGAGGGCTCAGCAGTGGGGCCAATCCTGGTCGCGGGCGGCGAGCGCACGCCGCACGTCATCCTCGCGATCCGCTACGACGGTCCGGGCGAGGACGGCACCCGCATCATCGCCGCGGCCGTGTCCCTGCGCCGCACGGCCGACCACCTGGCCTCGCTGTCGACCAACGACCGCGACGTGATCCTCCTCGACCGCGAGGCGCGCGTGATCGTGTCCGGCCGCTCGGTTGGTCCTCCGTCCTTCGAGCCCAAGCACTTCGCCGGCGTGGCCGAGCCCCGCCTGCCCGACAACTGGTTCGTCGCCGAGTACGAAAGCGGCGGCCATCCCGTCATCGGCGCCTATGTGCCGGCCCCCGTCTTCATGCTCGGCGTGGTCGTCGAGCGCTGGGTCGAATCGGCGTTGCGCCCAGCGCGGCGACTGGGTTGGACCACGGCCTACTGGGTCGGCGTCGCTGCGTTCGTCGCCGCCCTGGTCGGCGCCGCCCTGGCGCGCTCGCTTTCCGGACGCGTGGGCTCGCTCCTGCGGGGTTCGCACGACATCGCCGCCGGGAAGTTGGACACGCGCCTCGAGGTGTCCTCCGACGACGAGCTGGGCGAACTGGCGAAGTCGTTCAACGCCATGGCGAGCTCGCTCAACGCCGCCCGCGGTGAAATCACGCAGCACACCACGCGGATCATGGAGTGGAACGAAAACCTCGAGCAACGCGTCGAGGAGAAGACCAGGGAATTGCGCGAGGCCCAGGACCTCCTGCTACGCTCACGCGCGCTGGCGGCTATCGGTTCGCTCGGCGCCGGCGTCGCCCACGAAATCAACAATCCGCTGACCGGCGTGCTCGGACTGGCCCAGCTAGTGCTTGCCGATCTGCACAAGGATCACCCTGCGCATGCCATGGTCGAGGACATCGAGAAGGAGGCGTTGCGCATCCAGGGTATCGTGGCCAATCTGCTTCGCCTGTCGCAGCACCAGAGCGGCGAGGGACTGCGCGTCCTCAACGTCGCCACCATTCTCGACGACGCGATCGAGCTGTGCGGAACGCAGAATCTCGCCAGCGCGAAAATCGATCTCTGCAAGCGCGTGGCCGAGTCGAGCCCGCCCGTGCGCGGAAACGCCCTGCAACTTCAGGCCGCCTTCATCCAACTCATCCAGAACGCGGTCGCGGCGATGGAGGATGGCGGCGTGCTGACCGTCGAGACCACGCTGCCCGGCGAGAACCTCCTGCGCGTGCGGGTCTCCGACACCGGCCGCGGCATCAAGCCCGAGCATCTGTCGCGCATTTTCGATCCCTTCTTCACCACCAAGGCGCAGCGGACCGACACTGGCATCGGCCTGTCGGTGGTGCACAAGATCATCGACGACCACAACGGCACCATCCGGGTCGAGAGCGCCGTGGGCAGAGGCACCACGTTCTGGATCACGCTGCCGATCGACGTCG
>JADGRD010000048.1 GCA_017881285.1 Pseudomonadota bacterium
GCGCCGCTCAGCACGAGAGTCGGCCTCGACACGATCCGCCACCGCCGGGACTGGGCGACGGCGGGCGGAATCTCTGCTCGCCGCTGGAGGGTTTCTTGCTGCATGACTAGGTCTTCGGAGCGTGGCAACTTGGCCACATTGGCAACATTGACTCAAAAAAAAGCAGACCGCTGCTCATGCTCGCTCTTTCAGGACCTGCGTGGCGCAGGAGAAGAAGTTCATCACGCAAGGGATCAGCAGCGTGTAGTACACGACATTCCCCTCGCGGCGATCGAGCACGATGTCGTTGGCCCGCAGCACAGCCAGGTGCTTCGAGATGGTCGTACGATCCGAACCGACCAGATCGGTCAACTCACCCACGGAGCATTCGCCTCGCGACAGTCGATCGACAATCTTGAGCCGAGACTGGTTGGCCAGAGCCTTGAGGACTCTTGCCTGCCGCCGAAAGGTGTCGTCGCCCTTTGCGCCCATGTGGATCTCCGAGAGACTGCGGAAAGTATGTGGCGACTTGGCCATGTTGGCAAGAACTTTCATTCCCATCTTGCCCGCAAGTCACCCGTGGAACCATACTTGCCGCCTGAACGCATCATCGGTAGCCGCCAGCACCGCTGGCAGGAGATCCCATGTCGCTCCATGAACCTCATTTCGCCACAGAGAATCCCGGCCGCGTTTCCGCCACGCAGGCCTGCCTAGACCAGGTCCACGAGCGAGAGCACGCGATGTGCCTCGTGTGTGGCCATCAGAATCCGAACGGCCTGAAGCTGAAGTTCAAGGTCCAGCCCGACGGCTCGGTGGCCGCGGCGTTTGACTGTTTGCCCCTGCTGCAAAGCTACCCGAACGTGCTGCACGGTGGCGTCATCTCCGCTCTTCTGGACTCGGCCATGGCGAACGCGCTGTTCGCCATTGGCATCGTGGCAGTCACCGCCACCCTCGAGGTCCGCTATCTAGCGCCGGCCACGACGGGCCGGTTTGCCATGGTCCGGGCCTGGACCGAGAGCGCCGACGCGCATCCGCTCTATCTCCAGCGCGCCGAACTGATCCAGGATGGGAAAGTGCTGGCCGAGGCAAAGGCGAAGTTCATCGTCCGCGACGTTTCGTGACGACCACTCGATGGCTGCTCAGGATCGCTGAACTGGCGGCTTGTTACGTTCGAGGTTGCGCGCCCGCGCACCGGCGAGCGCGATCATCTGCACCGCGGTCACCGCGATGAGGCAGCTCAAGAAATAGTAGGTCGGGAAGGTCTGGTGCCAGCCACGAAAAGGCACCCAGGATTGGCGCAGTGGCTCCCAGCCGCTGAACAGGACGTAGCCGAGACAGCCCGTGAAAAACATGAAGGCCGCGCCGAGCGCGTTTCCGAGCTTGCCGAGATCCGAGGCGAAGAAGACCAGCGGCACGCAGAGGATGAGATAGTAGTAGTAGGACGTGTTGCTGAAGAGGAAGACGAACACGAAGCCGTAGGCCAAGGCCTCGTGGTGCTCGAGCGCGCGCACGAAGGTCAGCGCGGGCAAAGCGAGGAGCAGAATCGCGGCGATCTCCAGCGGGTGGACCGTGGATGCCGCGGTCTGGCCGGTTGCCATGGCGATGACGGCGTCGCGCATCGGCCTGCCATGGAAGAAGCTCGACTCGGCGATCGTGCGAAAGCCGAGATCCCAGTCGCTGCCACCCGCGTAGTGGAGAGTGATCTTCTCGCTCCACTCGCGCCAGATCCCGAACCCACCGAAGTAGGCGCAGGAGCCCAGCCCGACGAGGACGATGATCGCGCCGGCCGCCAGGAAGAGACTTCCGAGCTGGCGATCGAAACGGCGCGTGCGCCAGCAGCCGTGCCCGAGCAAGACCGCGGGACCGAGCAAGAGGAACGCGGGAAAGACCCGCGACAGGATCGCCCAGCCCAGCAGGGCGCCCGCGATCTTGTACCGCCCCTTCTTGACCAGACACACCGCTAGCAGCGAGCACATGGCGAAATCGGTGCGCAGGAGCGCGCCTTTCAAGTGTCCCCAGGATAGAAGGTAGTGGGTTCCGACGAACACCACCGTGAGCAGCGCCGCACGCGGCCCGAACGCCCAGGCCACGGCGATGATGGCCCCGACGAGCAGCAGCGGATCCAGAAGCAGCATCAACCACCGCGAGATGGGATTCTGTATCGCGAGGTGGCGCGTGCAGAGGCCGCCCACGACGAACGACCACGCCGGCGTGCCGTTGTAGCCATGGTCCACCAGGATCAGGCTCCAGCGTTTTTCCGGGAGCTGCATCTTGAACCAGGTGATGTCCGCCACGAACTCGCGCCAGCGCGCCTCGCGGAAGCGGCCGCGGTAGCGATTCGCCTCGGCGGCGACAAACGCGACGTCGCGAATCTCGGCCGTCGCCAGGTTGCGGATCTCGCCGCGCGGATGCTGGTAACGCAGACCCGCCTCACGATCCGCCGCCAGCGTGGCGCCGTACAGGTTGGTGTAGCCCACCTCCTTGGCGTACTTGCTGCCCATGTAGTAGTGGTAAAAGTCCCACTCGTTCAAGTAGCTGCCGTAGCGGAACACGCCGAAGTCGACGTAGGTGGCAACGGCCAGCAGGGCCGCGAGGCCCAGCACGACGAGCAGCGCGCGCTGGACGAAACGCGCGGTCCCGGCGGACAGGCGCCGCACCACGACCCGGGACTCGACCACGGCGTAACCCGCGATGACGGCAATGGCGATCACCGCCAGGGCGTAGGAAGAGATCCAGCCGTGCGTCGGCGCCCACGAATCAGGCAGCTCGGTCGGTCTCCACGCGAGGAGGGAATTCAAGTCATCGCTCCGGCGCCTCTCCGCGGCACCCCCCTCAGCATCGCCCAACCCACCCGCTCAAAGCCAGTCCTTTCCCCGTCAGCTCCCGACGAGTAGATAGCGAACCCTCCACCTCGGCCGTTCGGATGAGTCCTGACCCTACCATGGTAGGGGGGCGCCGCTTGGTTGACCGCATCGGGCTTCCCGACTCTAGCGGGCGTGCTCATTCCATCGGCCAGAGGCGGCTCCCAGTTTTTCTGTTGTAGGGAAAAGAAACTTCGTCCGGGTCTCGAACCGCGCAGAAGGTTCAATAAAAAGCATGAACCTCGCGCTCATGGTGGTCAAGAGCGTGGTAGATGCAAACGCGCATGCACGGAAGCCGCGTCGAACAACGCCTGGCCGAGTTGGTCGCTTTTGACACGCGCAATCCGGGCGGTGACGAACGTCCGCTGGCCGAGCATCTCGCGGCCGAGTTGCGCGCGCTCGGCGCGAGCCGCGCGGACGTCATCCCGACCGCGGGGCACTTCTCGACGTACGCCCGCTTCGGCGCAAATCCGCCGGCCCTGATGCTCAACGCCCACCTCGACACCGTGCCCGCGAACGCCGGCACTACCTCCGATCCCCTCGTGCTCGTCCGGCGAGACCGGCGGCTGCACGGACTCGGCTGCGCCGACACCAAGGGGGCCATCGCGGCCATTCTCGAGGCCCTCGCGCAGAAGCAAGCCGCGGGGCAAGCGCCCGAGAAGGTCGCCGTGTTCTTCTCGGGGGACGAGGAACTGGGAGGCGTGTGCATGCGTGAGTTTCTTGTCAGCGATCGACGCTGCGGTCTCGATCGCGCCGTGGTTTGCGAACCGACCGGCTGCCGCGTTGGAGTCCGGCATCGCGGCGTCCATGCCGCGCGCGTTGGCGCGACCGCGGCCGGTGGACACTCGTCGCTCGCCGACCGCGTGCCGAACCCACTTCTCGCGCTCGCCCGCGCCGCGGTGGCCCTCGACGAGCTCGGCAAGCGCCACCAGGATCTCGGGCCGGAGGGCTTGCGCGGATTGTGCATGCACATGGCCGCGCTCGACGGCGGCATGGCCTTCAACATCATTCCCGCGGTTGCGTTCCTGACCTTCTCGCTGCGGCCGCCACCGGGCGTCGACCTCGAGGGCCTCCTCGCGCAGTCGAGGGAGGTCGTCGCCGCCGCGACGGCGCCGCTGCCCACCCAATGGAGCATGGTCGCGACCAACCCCGCGTTCGCGACGCGCGATTTCGCCGGCTTCGCGCCGCTCTTCGGCGAACGCCCGACCGTCGACCTGCCCTTTGGCACCGAGGCCGGCCAGTTCATCGAAGCCGGCATCGACGCCGTGGTGTTCGGCCCCGGTCGCGTCGAGCAGGCGCACAAGGCCGACGAATACGTCGACCTCGACGACCTCGAGGAAGCCGTGGCCGTCTTCCGCCGGATTCTCGGCTAGCAGCTTTGACCGCCGCGGGAACCTGCGCCTACACTGGGTGCGTGGCCAACGAACCGGTTCACTTCTTCGCGGCGCCAGTCTCGGCGCGCGCGCGCATGTGGGCCCGAACGAAGGCGCCGCTGGCCGAGAGCTCCCCGGGCCCCCAGATGGCGTAGCCGTCCGGTCCCATCGTCTCGGGCACGAGAAGCGACTCGCGCGCGGCCAGGGCCAGGTTCCCCTCTTTCATCGCATCGGACAGGCTCTTGAGCGCCGCGGAGGTTTCGCTCTTGTCGCACAGCGACCAGTTGGTCCAGCCGATGGTGCGCCGATCGAGGAAGACCAACCACTCCTCCGCCGGCTGCAGATAGGTACCGCCCGTTCCCGACGCCTCACTGGTGCCCCATTCGCTGCAAAACACGGCGGCGCCGCGATCGATGGCGACCTGCACCTTGCTGCGCAGGGCCTCGCCATGACTACCGGCGTAGAAGTGAAACGTGTACATCAAGTTCTTGCCTTGCACCGGATCCGCGGCGGCGACATTGACGTCCTGGCTCCAGGTTCCCGAGCCGATGAGAATGATGCCGTCGGGATCGTTGGCCCGAATGGTGGCGACCATCCTCTCGGCGTAGGGCTTGAGATCGGCCGCCCAGTCCACATCCCCGTTCGGCTCGTTCATGATCTCGTAAAGGATATTGGGGACCTTGCCGTATTTCCGCGAAACCTCGTCGAAGAAAGCCTGCGCGCCGCCGTAGAGGGAATCATTGGGATTGCCCGGCGTGAGCACATGCCAGTCGACGATGGCGTAGATGCCATTGGCGATGGCAAGCTCGACGCCCTTCCACACGAGCTGCTTGAGCTCGGGATGGGCCGCATAGCCGCCCTCCCCGATGTAGAGGGCCATGCGCACGACGTCCGCCTTCCAATCCTTGGCCAACGCCGCAAACGCCCTGGCGTTGACGACGTCGCCGTGCCATTGCAGCCCCATCGTGCTCATGCCTCGCAACTGAACGGGCTTGCCGTCGCTGCCGCACAGATGGGTTCCGATCACGGAGAGCTTGCCGTACTTGGCCGGCGGGGCGGTCGCCACGGATGCCGGCGCGGCGGCTCCGCGTGGGCCGGACGCGCACCCCAGCAACAGCGAGAAAGTGGCGGTGAAGAGCGGTGGTTGGCGACAACAACGCGACGACGGGAGCATCGACGTCCTTTCTACCCCGCGCCTCGCCCGGCGACAACCGGCCACGGACACGACCTCCTATCTTGCCAGGCGGGCAGCGACTGCCTCGGCGAGAGCCATGCACGAGGTGAGGCCGGGGGAGTCGATACCGTAGAGGTTGAGCAGGCCGGGCACGCGGTGCACGTCCGGTCCCTGCAACACGAAATCCACGAAGCCCGTACCTTCGGGCGCGAGCTTGGGCCGCACGCCGACGAATCCCGGCTGGAGCGCGCCGTCCGCGAGGCCAGGGTAGTAGCTGCGAACGGCGCGGTAGAAAGTGCCGGCGCGGCTCTCGTCGAATGCGTAGCTGGGCGACGGGGAGTAGGACACGTCCGGCCCGAAGCGAAGGTTGCCGCCAAGATCGAGGGCAACGTGGATGCCGAGACCATCGCGTCCCGGCAGGGGATAGATGAGCCGCCGAAACGGCGAGGCGCCGGAAACGGTGAAGTAGTGGCCCCTGGCAAAGTAGGGCGTGGGAATCGTCTTGCCGTCGAGTCCGCGCAGGGAACGAGCCAGCAGGGGCGCCAAGAAGCCCGCGCTGTTCACGACCGTGGCAAAGCGATAGCGGACCGGCTCACGGCCGCCGATGTCGAGGTCGATCCCGCCGTCCGCCAACTCACCACCCACGACCGGGCTGGCGAGCACGAGGTCGGCGCCCGCGCGCTGCGCGTCGGCCGCCAAGGCCCGCATGAGACCATGGCTGTCGACGAGGCCGGTCGACGGCGAGGCCAGCGCCCGCGCGCAGGTCACCGCGGGCTCGAGTTTGCGAACCTCCTCGCGTTCGAGCCAGGCCACATCGCTGACGCCGTTGGCCTCGGCCTGGGCCTTGTGGCGTTCCAACTCCGAGATCTCCTCGTCGCGAACCGCGACGACGAGCTTGCCGATACGCCGCCACGCGATGCCGCGTTCCGTGCAATACGATTCGAGCATCCGGCGTCCCTGCACGCACAGCCGCGCCTTGAGCGATCCGGTCGGGTAGTAGATCCCGGCGTGCATGACCTCGGAATTGCGCGAGCTGGTGTGCTGGCCCGTGGCCTTCTCGGCCTCGAAGAGCACGACCTGCCGGCCAAGCACGGCCAGTCGGCGGGCGACGGCCAGGCCCACTACCCCGCCGCCGATGACCGCGCAGTCGAGTCGTTCCGTCATGTCCCGTCCAGGCTAGCGCGTTCGCGCTCCGGCCGCCAAGGTTCGCCATCGCCAGCGACGACTGGACCGGGCATAATGCCGGCCGAAACGCCATGTTCAAACGAATCGCGCACGTGTGCCTGAATGTGAAGAACCTCGACCGCTCGCTCGCGTTCTACACGCGCCTGGGCCTTGAACCGGTTTTTCGCTTCACCCGCAAGGGTGGACTCTTCGGGGTCTACCTCAAGCTGGCCGAGGCGAGCTTCATCGAGATCTTCGAGAACCCGAATCTGGAGGCGCCGGTCAACACCGCCCTGGTGCATTTCTGCCTCGAAACCGAGGACCTCGACGGCCTGATGGCCCAGTTGCGCGAGCGGGGCATCGCCCACACCGAGAGGAAGCTCGGGTGCGACGACACCTGGCAGATCTGGCTCAAGGATCCCGACGGCAACGCCTTCGAGGTGCACCAGTACACGCCAAAGAGCTTGCAGTTCAGCGGCGGGACGGTGGAAGCGGACTGGTAGATACAAGAAAGCCCGCCGCTCGCCGGCGTTCGCGCCGACAAAACGACGGGCTTGTTCGTTCGGTGAGGAACAGGCGCTGCTACATCATGCCGCCCATGCCGCCCATGCCACCCATGCCGCCCATGCCGCCCATGCCGCCGCCGCCACCGTGCCCACCGGCCGGCTTCTCATCCTTCGGCTTCTCGACCACACAGGCCTCGGTGGTGATGAGCAGCGAGGCGACCGAGGCCGCGTTCTGCAGGGCCGAGCGCACGACCTTGGTCGGGTCGATGACGCCCGACTCGAACAGATCCTCGAAGGTGTCGGTCTGGGCGTTGTAGCCGAAGCCGAGCTTGCCCTCGCGTACGCGCTGCACGACGATGGAGCCTTCCTGGCCCGCGTTGATTGCGATCTGGCGGCAGGGTTCCTCGCAGGCGCGCTTGATGATGGCCACGCCCACGGCCTGCTCCTCGGAGAGCTTCTCGATCTTCTCGATGGCGGCGACGGCGCGGATGAGCGCCACGCCACCGCCGGGAACGATGCCCTCCTCGACGGCCGCGCGGGTCGCGTGCAAGGCATCCTCGACGCGAGCCTTCTTCTCCTTCATCTCGGTCTCGGTGTAGGCCCCAACCTTGATGACGGCCACGCCGCCGACCAGCTTGGCCAGGCGCTCCTGCAGCTTCTCGCGGTCATAGTCGGACTTGGTGTCCTCGATCTGAGCGCGGATCTGCTTGACGCGCGCTTCGATGTCGGCCTTCTTGCCCGCGCCGTCGACCACCGTGGTGTTGTCCTTGTCGATGGTGACGTTCTTGGCCCGGCCCAGGTCCTTGACCGTGATGTTCTCGAGCTTGAGGCCGAGATCCTCGGTGATGGCCTGGCCGCCGGTGAGAACCGCCAGATCCTTGAGCATCTCCTTGCGGCGATCGCCAAAGCCCGGCGCCTTGACCGCGCACACCTGCAAGGTGCCACGCAGCTTGTTCACGACCAGGGTGGCCAGCGCTTCACCCTCGACCTCTTCGGCGACGATGAGCAGCGGCTTGCCGGCACGCGCGACCTGCTCCAGCACCGGCAGCAGATCCTTCATGTTGGACAGCTTCTTTTCGTAGATGAGGATGAACGGATCGTCGAGCTTGACTTCCATGCGCTCGGCGTCCGTCACGAAGTAGGGCGAGAGATAGCCGCGGTCGAACTGCATGCCCTCGACCACGTCGAGCGTGGTCTCCATCGCCTTGGCTTCCTCGATGGTGATGACGCCTTCCTTGCCGACCTTCTCCATGGCCTCGGCGATCAGCTTGCCGATGTACTCGTCGCCGTTGGCGCTGATGGTGCCGACCTGGGCGATGTCCTTCTGGCCCTTGGTCGCCTTGGACTGCTTCTTGAGCGCCTCGACGATCTTGCCGACCGCCAGGTCGATGCCGCGCTTGAGCTCCATCGGGCTGTGGCCGGCCGCCACCATCTTGGCGCCCTCGCGGAAAATGGCCTGGGCCAACACGGTCGCGGTGGTGGTGCCGTCGCCGGCGACGTCGGAGGTCTTCGAGGCCACCTCGCGCACCATCTGGGCGCCGAGGTTCTGGAACTTGTCTTCCAGCTCGATTTCCTTGGCGACGGTCACGCCGTCCTTGGTCACCGTGGGCGCGCCCCACGACTTCTCGATCACGACGTTGCGTCCGCGCGGGCCGAGCGTGGCCTTTACCGCGTCGGCGAGAGTGTTCACGCCGATGAGGATCTGGGATCGGCCTTGTTCGCTAAAAAGAATGTCCTTGGCAGCCATGGTGGGATCTCCTTGATGTCTTTCGTCTCGTGAAGGGTTACTTTTCGATGACGCCCAGCACTTCTTCCTCGCGCAGGATGATGTGCTCGATGCCGTCGATCTTGATCTCGTTGCCGCTGTACTTGCCAAAGAGGATGCGGTCGCCCTTCTTCACTTCCAGGGGGCGCACGGTGCCCTTGTCGTTCGGCTTGCCGCCACCCACCGCGATGACCTCACCCTCGGCGGGCTTCTCCTTGGCGGTGTCGGGGATGATGATGCCGCCCTTCGTCTTCTCTTCCTCGGCGACGCGGCGAACCAGTATGCGATCATGAAGTGGGCGAACTTTCATCGAATTTGGCCTCCCTTTGGGTCTTGGCTGGCAGTCCGGTTTTTTGACTGCCAATTGCAGGGCGTCAATCTATGCACGAATGCCGGCAAGTCAACCCAGGGCCGGTCGATTTTTAATGGGAACCCTGGAAGGGTTCCCAAACCCTCCCGCGATGGCTCGCGCCCGGCAATGCCGGGCGGCTCCCCACGCGTCCTTACCCGAGGCGCATGTTGTCGATAAGCCGCGTCGCGCCAACGAAAGCCGCGGCCAGAATCACGGCGGGCTTCTCCAGGCGCTCGACCGGGCGAAGCGACTCGGCGTCACGGATCTCGACATAGTCGATACGGTCCACGCGGTCCTTCATCGCCGAGAGTGCACTCTCGACCAACGCGATGGCGCCGCGTTCGCCTGCGGCGAAGCGCTCGCACGCGGCCGACACCCCCCGGAAGATGGCCACCGCTCTCCCCCGCTCGGCGGGCGACAGATAGGCGTTGCGCGACGACATGGCCAGGCCGTCCGACTCGCGCAAAGTGGGCCGGCCCTCGATCTCGACCGGCATGTTGAGGTCCGCGACCATGCGACGAATGACGGCGAGCTGCTGGAAGTCCTTTTCGCCGAACAGGGCGACGTGCGGCCGCACGATGCCGAAGAGCTTCGCCACCACGGTGGCCACGCCGGTGAAATGCCCTGGCCGCCGCTCGCCGCACAGCCCCTGCGCTACCTCGCGCACGTCGATGAAGGTCTGGGCCCCGGGCGGGTACATGTCCGCCACACCGGGAACGAAGGCCACATCCGTGCCCACGCTGGCGGCCTTGGCCAGATCGCCGTCGAGGTCGCGCGGATAGCGCGCGAGATCCTCCTGCGGACCGAACTGCGTCGGATTGACGAAGATGGAGAGCACCACGCGGTCGCCCTGCTTGCGCGCGGCCGCGAGCAACGACACATGGCCGGCATGCAAGGCGCCCATGGTGGGCACGAAAGCGATGCGCTCGCCACGCGCCCGCGCAGCCTCGGACCAGGCGCTCATGGCCGCCGGGGTGGTGATGACGTGGACGCTCGGCATGGCGGGTGCTCGGCCACGAACGAAGTCCTAGCTAGGACGAGAACGGCTTGCTCGGGGTGGAACGCGGCATGGCGGTGGTGATGGGCGGCGGCAGGGATTTGTGACCGGGATATTGATCGGCCAGGTGCAAGCGTTCGCGCACGTTGGCGGTTTCCTTGAGGTCCGCCTGGTGCGTGGTGATCTCGCGGCGCAGACCGCTCAGGTCTCTTTCCAGGTCGGCAATCTGGCCCTCGATCGCGGTGATGCTTTCCTTGATCCGCGTCTCCTTGCGAACCGCGTCCGCGACGATCTCCTCGACGCTGACGTTGACCGCGGCCAAGGTGACCCGCACCACCCGCACGACCAAGGACATATTCGGATCAGCCGGCAGCGAACGCATCAGTAGAATCGCGTCGTCGATGCCGAAGCGATGTTCCAGTGGCACGACCTGCGGGGTTTCGAGAGCCTCGGGCTCGATCTCCTCGTGGGCACCGGACGGGGCGTAGGCCACTGGCACCGGTGCGGCCGGATCCGCGGTGGCGACTTCCGCCGCGACAGCGGGGCTGTTGCCTGGCTCCGGGGCCGTCGCATCGGCGTCGCTGGCTTCCTTGACCAGCGGGTCCTTGATCGGCGATTCCTCCGTCGATTTCGCCTCCAGCGAGCCATCAACGATCACCTTCGGCTGGTCGTCCGACTTCTTGGCACTCTGCTTCTTCGAAAAGATGGCCATGGTATCCCCCCTGCTGTTGGTGCCGACCAAACATACCCTCTGCTCAGACAAGGTGAAGGCATGTTCTAGCGGAGAGTATTTTTCGGGTTGATTTCCGGTGACCGTTGTGATCTGCGTCAAGTCACCGCGGTGGATACCGGACCCGACGTCCCAGTGTCCCTGCTTGAGCAACGTCATCTTCTCGGCCAGGACAAGCAGGGGCCGGGCGAGCACCGTGGAAAGCCGGCCGCCCAAAAGCAGCATGAGCAGGAGCATGAGGTTCTGGCCGGTGTTGCCGTCGAGCCCGAAAGGCGGGAAGCCTCTCGTCATGGGGATCTCCGCCATGGTTCGTAAAATGCGACTCAGCTAGTCCACATTCAACCGGGAATCTGCTGCCGCAGTCCCGGTTGCGCGCCGGGCGTCAAACCCGGCCATGGAAAGGTAGCTTCGCGCGCGGGGGGGACGGGGCTATGCTGCGGCCATGACCGCGGCGAACGAGTCCCCCAAGCACGACGACATCCATTCCTCGCGGATGGGAAGGTTCATCCAGACCTACTCGGGTTTCTTGTCGAGCTTCGTCATCGGCGTAGCGGGGCTGGTCGCCACCTCGATCTGGCAATACCGGCAGTCGCAGACGGCGGTCAAGCAAGCCGAATCGGAGCAGAAGATTGCGACGGCCAAGGCCGAGAACGAATGGCGAATCGCCCGCGCCGAGATCCTGGCCAAGAACCTCAACGTGCTTTCCGCGCAAGGCGCGGGCACGGCGGACCAGCGTTTCGGCGTTTTGCTCTCGCTCACCCGCGGGGCGATCCTGGATCCGGAACTGGCGGTGTCGTATGCCCTGGAGCTGGGCAAGGAAAACGTCGACTACATGCACGACGTGCTGGCGGTGACCGAGCGCAAGAACTACCAGCAGCTCGCCCAGGCCTTCGCGCTGACCTGCCTCGAGCGCTATGGGGTCCGGCGCGACGGTGAAATCTGCAAGAACGACAAGCTCGCCGCGCGTTCGCAGGTCATCGCGAATCTCATCCAGGACGAGATGGAGGCGCTCGACGCCAAGGGCGACAGCAAGGCCGCCGCGAAAGGACCGCTCGCCCTTCTGCGTGATGAGCGCGCGGTGGTGGC
>JADGRD010000049.1 GCA_017881285.1 Pseudomonadota bacterium
GCTGGACGGCGCTTTCGAAGTTGCCTTGGTGAAGCGCTGTGGTTGCCATGGGAAATGTCCTTTCACTCATGGGAGCCACGCCGCGGGAAAAGGATTCGCAGAATCGGTTGACGGCGGCCCGCGCATCGTTGGCTGGGTTTTCGGACTCTATTCACCCAGGCCAAGCACCCGTCACGAAATAGGGCGAGGCGGCGGCCCCAGGGGCTGTCCCTAATTAAATGGCAAGAATACGGGAGAGCGGCGCTCGGCTTCGCTGGGGGCTTCCCCGGGAGCGGATCGTTTGTGATGGAACCCCAAGGGGGTTCCATCACTCCCGCGAAGGGGCTTGTCGGGCAAAGCCCGCCAAGCCCCACGCGTGAGGCCTCCGCATGCCAACGGCCGCGCGGACGCTCGGTGCGCGCATCTACACGGGCAGACCCTGCCTCGGAAGCGCTCCCGGTCGCCCCGCGCGCCGAGCTTGCATCTTCGAACTAGGTTCCGGTCACCCATGAGGCACCGGAAGCACAGATGCGCCTCGATCCAGCCCCTGCACGGATCGGACGGCGCGCAGGGGGAACGAAGTGTCCCGACCGTCGGCGTGAGGAGCTGCTCCGAGCGCAGCGAGGATGCCAAGCGACGACCGAGAGCGACATGGGCGGGTGCAGCGGGTGGACGAAGGCGGGCTTTGCCCGACTGAGTCCATCGCGGGAAGGTTTGGAAACCCTCCCAGGGTTTCCATCACGATGCGCGCCCGAAGTCACGCGTAGGCGTAGCCGGGCTTCGCCCGGCGGAGCCAGAGCGCGGGAAGGTTTGGAAACCCTCCCAGGGTTTCCATTCCAACGTCCGGCGGGCGGGGCACTTCGTTCCCCCGTTGCAGCCGTCCGCTCGCCGAGCACGGGAGCTGCTCTCGAATCCCGCCTTTGCCTGCCCGCCGCCTAGGGAAAGCCCCTAGCGCAAGCAGACCGCGAGGACTTGTTTGACGTCGGTCTTGCCGGCGATGGCCTTCTCGATGCCATCCTGGAGCAGGGTCGTCATCCCACCCGCGACGGCCAGCTTGCGAATTTGCTCGACGGCGCCGCGGCTGGCGATCGCGCGCTTGATGCCATCGTCGGCGACCAGCAATTCGTGAATGGCGATGCGGCCCTTGAGGCCAGTTTTGCCGCACAGCTCGCAGCCAGGAGCGCGCCACAGCTCGAAATCGGGCCGCAGGACTCCGCGCGCTGCCGCGCCTTCCTCGCCGAAGGCCTCCACGATCTCGGCGATCTCCTCCGGGGTGGGCGTGTACTGTTCGCGACACTTCTTGCAGATCCCGCGGGCCAGCCGCTGCGCCAGCACGCCCAGCAAGGCGTCGGCGAAGCTGAAGGGATCGAGCCCCATGTCGACGAGACGGGTGATGGTTTCGGGCGCGCTGTTGGTGTGCAGGGTCGACAACACCAGGTGGCCGGTGAGCGAGGCCTCGACGCCCGTGCTGGCGGTTTCCTTGTCGCGCATTTCGCCGACCATGATGACGTCCGGATCGGCGCGCAGAAACGAGCGCATGGCCGCGGCGAAGTCGAAGCCGATCTTGGGCTGCACCTGCACCTGGCGCAGCCCCGCCTGCGTGATCTCGACGGGATCCTCGGCCGTCCAAATCTTCATGTCCGTCGTATTGATGGAACCCAGGGCCGAGTGCAAGGTCGTGGTCTTACCCGACCCCGTTGGCCCTACGCAAAGCACGAGCCCGTAGGGCTTGGAAATGATGTTCCTCATCTCCCGCAGATTGCGCTCGCTCATGCCCATCTCGTCGAGGGGAATGGGTTTCGAGGCGGCCAGGATACGCATCACCATGTCCTCGTTGGAGTTCACGGTGGGCAAGGTGGCCACGCGCAACTCGATGGTCCGGTCGCGCATGCGGAATCTGATCTTGCCGTCCTGGGGCTTGCGCTTCTCCGAGATGTCCAATCGGGCCATGATCTTGAACCTGGCCACGAGTGGGTTGCGGAAGATCGCGGGGATCTCCTGGTACTTCACGCAGTCGCCGTCGATGCGGAAGCGGATGCGGGTGTTCTCTTCCTTGCCGTAGGGTTCGATGTGGATATCGGAGGCGCCGCGCTGGAAGGCGTCGATGATGATCTGGTTGGCCAGCTTGATGATGGCGCTGTCGGATTCTTCGCCCTCGCCGTCATCCTCACTGACCTCGTCCACCGCGCCGGTGCTCTCGTCGATGGACAGCTCCTTGATCAAGGAGTTGACGTCCGACCGCAGGCCGTACGACGCCTCGACGCACGCCAGGATTTCATCGCGGAAGCCGACATGGATCGTAACCTCGCGGTCGGCCTCCACCGAGCGCAGGGCGTCGGCGCGCGCGATGTCGTGCGGATTGTCGATGACCACGATGAGGCGAGGACCGCGGCGCTCGATGGGCACCGCGCAGATCTTGCGCAAAAAGTCGACGCGCAGTCGCTGGCGCAGATCCTCGGGGATGGTCTGCGCCGCGGTGAACCGGTAGAACGGAACGCCGTAGTACTGGGAAACCGCCTTCTCCACCTCGGCGCGCGCGATGCCTATCTTCTCGATCAGATAGCGGCCGACATCGGTCGATGCCGCCTCGGCCGCGCCGATCGACTTGGCCAGGAGCTCGGACTGCATGATGCCCGCATCGACGAGATAGTCCCACTTGCCCGCGGGCTTCGACCCCGCCTTGCCCTTGCCACTTTCGCGCGCGGTGGGAGCCTTGGGCGTGGCCCTCGCCGCAGGCGGCGTTGGCGTGGCCTTCACCGCAGGCGGCATGGGCGTGGCCTTCACCGCGGGCGGCGGCGGCGTCGACTTCGCCGTCATCGGCGCCGGCGTAGCGTTCACCGCAGGCGGCGTTGGCGTGGCTCGCACCGCGGCGGCGGCCGCTGTGGCCCGCACCGCGGGCGGCGGCGGCGTCGACTTCGCGGCCGTCGACGCGGGCGCGGGCGTCGAGCGATGACCGAGGTTGAGAGCCAGGGCGGAAGCCAGGGTCTCGGCCACTTCGCCGGCGTCCACCAGGTCACGCGACGAGCAGACACCCGACTCGTCTTTGCGGTTCGCGATGAGCAACACGCCCATGACCTGATCGAGGTCGCGCAAGGGCGCCAGAATGACCGAGCGCAGACGCAGGCCGAGCCACTGGTCGAGGCGCTCGTCGGGCCGCAAGCGCGAATGCAGGCGCACAAGCTCCGCCAAGTCCCAAACGTTGCGAATACTGGCCGGCGCCTCTGTGGTCACGGCCCATCCAATCAGGTTGGCGGGGTCGCTGGGCATGCGCAGCTCGCGCGCGGAATCAACGACCCAGGCCACCGCGCGCAACTGGTTCTCACGGTCGGGAATGAAGACCACCGCGCGCTCGGCGGTAAAGAACGCGGCGACGCGTTCCATGCCCTCGAAAAGCAGGTCGTCGAAAGAGGGCAGGCCCGCCAGGGTTGTGCAGAGCTCGGTTACTTGGGCGCGCTTGTCCGGCTGGGCGGAATCGCCGGCCATCTGTCGCAGCCATGTCGCAGCATCCATGTGAGAAACTCCTTCGTTCTCCATCGGTCGGCGGGCCGCGAAAATGAAGGCCTGGAGGGAAATCCGGAGTTTCACCGCAGAGAGCGCCGAGGACACAGAGCCCGGAAGGGATTGTGGGTTCCCGGATCCGAACCCTTCCTCTCTCATCCGACTCTGTGCTCTCTGTGCTCTCTGTGGTTGATTCCGCCCCCGCTCGCTCTAGGCGATGGCCGACTACCTGTAGCAGAGGGTACGACACGAGACTTTCGCCTCGGGGAGAGGGCGAAAGGTTGTAGACTACTTTGCCACTCCGGGCGAAAGGAAACCACGGCCGATGTCAGGAGAGACCATACTTGTCGTCGATGACAGCCCGACCATCTGCAAGCTCGTCGAGCTGTCGCTGACCAAGGCGGGCTACCGGGTCGAGACGGCGCGCAATGGGGAGAGCGGCGTGGAGGCCGCGCAGGCCCACCGGCCGGATCTCATCCTGCTCGATTTCCTGCTGCCGGACATGAAGGGTGATGACGTCTGCCGCGCCATTTCGGGCAACGTCAGCCTGGCCTCGGTCCCCGTGATCGTCATGAGCGCGAAGGGCGAGGAGATCAGCGAGTGTTTCGCGGTCATGCCCAACGTGGTCAACATCATCTCGAAACCTTTTTCCCCGGACGCCCTGCTCGCGGTGGTCAACCACACCCTGGAGAAGGCCGAACAAGAGCCCGCCTCGCCCCTGGCCAAGGCGGAATCGGACAACCACATCGACCTCACCACGCTCATGACCGGCGAGGCCAAGGACGAAAGCCCGGCCCGTCCGGCCGTAGATACCACGGCCGCTCTGGCCGGCGACCTGGCTGTCGTCTCCATCGCCGACGTGCTCATGCTGCTGCAAGATCGCGGTTACACCGGCACGGTCAACCTCATGCATGGCCGCGCGCAGATGGACATCTACCTCGGGCAAGGGCGCGTGGAATTCGCGGGCGCGCATGGGGTGGCCGAGGAGTTTCTGCTCGGCCGCTTCCTGGTCAGCGGCGGCCACCTGTCGCAGGACGCGCTGGCGCAGGCACTCGAAGAGCGGAAGCGCGACGGCAGCGGCGAGCTGCTCGGAGCCTACCTGTGCGGTCGCGGTTTGCTCCTGCCCGCGGATCTACGCAAGGCCATGGCCAAGCAGACCGCGGCCCTGGTCTTCGAGAGTTTGCGCTGGGGCGGCGGTCGCTTCACCTTCCGTCCCACCAGCGAGCTGCCGGCCGTGGCGCGCGAGGCCTCGCTGTCGCTCGCGGTGGACGGCCTTATCCTCGAGGGGCTGCGCCGGGTCGAGGAATGGCGCGTGATCGAGCAGGAGATCGGCGACTTCGACATGACCTTCGTGCGCAACGAGGACAAGCTCGCCGCCTCCGGCCGCGGGCAGCTTCTGCGCGAGGAGGCGACCATCGCCGAGCTGGTCAACGGCCGCAATACCGTGCGCGACCTCATCCAGATCTCGAAGATGGGATCGTACAACGTGACCCAGGTGCTCTTCCGCCTCCTGCGGAGCAAGCTCATCCGGCGCCGGGTCGCGCCGGTGGTCGTCTAGCCATGCCAGCGCCCGCCCCCCTTGACGTGGTCTTCTTCGAGTTGCGCGGCCTGCGTTGCGCGCTTCCCCTCACGGCCGTGCGCAAGGTGTTGCCCATGCGCGGGGTGACCCCCGTGCCCCTGTCCCCGCCGGTGGTGCGTGGCATCGCCCCCCTCGAGGGCCACATCCTGCCCGTCCTGGATCTGGGCGTGTGTTTCCACCCGGCCGGAGACGAGTCCGCCGAGGCCACGGGCTATCGCTCGTCCCGGGACAAGTTGCTGCTCGTCGAGACCGCGGGCGACGCGGGCGGCGAGGTGGTGCGCGCGGCGCTCGCCGTCGATCGGGTGCTCCACATCGGCACCATCGACGAGCAACACAGCCGCACGCCGCCACCGCGTCCCACCTTCCTGTCGGCCACCGTGCTCGACGCCAGTGGTCCGGCGCTACTTCTCGACATCGCGCGCACCATCGACTACGTGAAGGATGCGATCAGCACGGCGGTTGGAACATGAGTGAAAAAGACGAGCTCGAAGACCTGCTTGCCACGTTGCGGGCGGCCCAGCAAGGTGATCTGACCGTGCGCGCGAAGCCGGGCGGTGGCTCGCTCGGCGAGATCGCGCAGGCGGCGAATGCGCTGCTTGCCGCTCTCGAGGAGCGGGCCGCGCAGATCTCGTACGCGGCGACCTGTGTCGCGATCGCGGCCGAGGCCACGAGTGGCGGCTTCCCCGAGATCGCCGAGGGCATGGGAAGACAACAGGCGGCGGTGGCCGAGATCGCGCGCAAGCTCAAGGCGCTCGAGGCGCGCTCCGAGGAGATCGGCCAGATCGTCGAGATGCTCGACGACGTCACTTCGGAAACCAACATCCTTTCGCTCAATGCCGCCATCGAGGCCTCGCGCGCCGGCGCGCAGGGCAAGGGCTTTGGCCTGGTGGCCGAGGAGGTGCGCAAGATGGCCGAGCGCGCCGCCTCGGCGGCGAAGGACATCGGCGCCTACATCGAAACCATCGCCAGCGCCACCGGCGACGCCACGCGGGCCATCGAAAGCGTGCGCAACATCGCCGACCAACTGACCGCCCTCACCAGCCGCGCCAGCGCCGAGGCGGCCGGGCTCGCGAATGTGCGCAAGACGCTGGTCAGCGCCATCTCGCAGCTCCGCTTCGCTGGCCAGGGCGAGACCGAGATCACGCGCATCCTGCACGAGCGGCGCCAGGAGCTGGTGCGCGTGCTCTCCCCGCTCGCGCCTCTGGTGGCGGGCGCCCGCACCCCCTTGGGCGAGGCCCTGCGCAACTTGCTCGCCGCCCTCGGCAAGAGCCCGGACGGCGGCTAGGTCCATCCGCGATGGCGGGAAAGAGCGACAGCAGCGAGAGCGGCGGCAACGTCCCTTCCCAGGACTGGAACGCGGGCGAAACCGACATGCTGCGCAGCCTCTTCCTGGAAGAGGCGGAGAAGTATCTCGGCCACATCATCGAGGCGCAGAAGCTGCTCTCGCACGCCTCGGAAACGACCCTCGAGATCTCCCCGGAGGTCGTCGATGTCCTCTTCCGCCACCTGCACACGCTCAAGGGCTCGGCCGGCTCGGTCGGCTTCGATGCGGTGTCGCGCGCGGCGCATGAGCTCGAGGAATTGTGCACCGAGATCCGCCGCGGCCAGCTCGCGCCGACCTTCGGCATCCTCGAACGCATCGACGAAGGCGTGGCGGAGATCCGCGCCCTGCTCAGCAGCGCCCGCCTGGCGGTGCCCGTGCCCCGCCACCCAACACCGTCCGAAGGCGTGCCCATCCAACGCGACCTCCTCGAGCGCCGCCGGACCACGGATCGCCGGACCGTGGGCGATCGGCGCGCCGGCGGCGAGGGGTTCCTGCGGGTCGAGGTCGAGCGCCTCGACGCGCTGCTAGAAAGCGTGGGCGACCTGGTGATTCTGCGCACCCGCCTCGACCGCCGCGTGCATGAGATGAACAGCGTGCTGCGCGACCTGGAGACGACTCGGCACAGCCTGCGCTCGGTGCAAAACGCGCTGGCGACCGAGCTGTCGGTGGCGGCCCGGCACGACGAAACCGGCCGACAGCTCGACCGCCTGGGCGAAGTCGACGTCGAATTCACCGACGCTCTCTCCTTCCTCGACCGCACCGTGCGGCGGCTGTCCGCGGACGCCGAATCCGTGCGCCGGACGTCCGAGCTTATCGAGGAGCAACTCCGCCGTTCCCGGTTGGTGCCGCTCGAATGGGCCTTCTCCCGCCTGGGCTCGGCCCTGCGCGAGCTCGAACGGACCTGTCACCGCCAGGCCGACCTCTCGGTCTCCGGGGCCGAGATCGAGCTCGACAAGGCCATCGTGGACCAGCTCGCGGATCCTCTGCTCCACCTTCTGCGCAATTCCATGGCCCACGGGATCGAATCCGCGCAGGTGCGCCGCGAACGCGGCAAGCCCGCCCACGGCCGCATCGCCATCCGGGCCGCCCAGGAAGCGGATTTCGTCTTTCTGACCTTCGAGGACGATGGCGGTGGCATCGACCGCGAGGCCATCCGCCGCGCCCTGCGGACCGCGGGACAGCTGCGCGACGAGGAGGCCCCGAGCGACGAGACGCTGGTCAGCGCGATCTTCGAGGCGGGCTTCTCGACCCGGCCACAGTCCGATGCGCTCGCCGGGCGGGGCATGGGCATGAACATCGTCAAGCGCGCGATCTTGCGCCTGGGCGGCGAGGTCAAGGTCGAGTCGAAGGCGGGCGCCTTCACGCGTTTCCGGCTCTCGCTGCCGCTGGCCGGCGCCATCACCCAGGGGTTGCTCTTCAAGCTCGGCGGCAACGTCTACGCCGTGCCCGCGGCCCACGTCATCGAAGTGCTGCCCATCGGCCACAACGTGTTGGCCGGCTCCGCGCGTAGCACCAGCGAGAGCAGCGAGCTGCCCGCCATCGGCGGGGTCAACGTGCCCATCCTCAAGATGCACGCCCTGCTCGGCATCGAGCTGCCGCCCGGCCGGCGCGCCGCCGCCCTGCACGTGCGCTACGCCGGCCGCAACTTCCTCATCACCTGCGACAAGGTGATTGGCCCCCGTACCGTGGTGGTGCGCCCACCCGGGCCGCTCATCGGGCTCATGCCGATCTACGCCGGCGTGACGGCCTCGGGCGCCGGCAAGGCCCAGCTCGTGCTCGACCTCGGCACGCTGGCCGACATCGCCTACTCCGCCACGGCGTTGCCCGCCGCGGCCGCCCGTCGTGGCCAGCCGCGCGTGCTGGTGGTCGACGATTCGCGCCTGGCCCGCGAGGTGGCGGCCCGGCTGCTGGCGGCTTCCGGTTATCAAACCGTACTGGCCGAGGACGGCTGGGACGCCTGGGAAATTCTCGGCGAGCGCCGTTTCGACGCTGTAGTGACCGCGCTGGAGATGCCCCGTCTCGACGGCTTCGAGCTCATCGCGCGCATCCGCCGCGAATCTACCCTGCGTGGCCTGCCGATCGTCGTGCTGTCGTCGCGGACGTCCCAGGTGGCGCGTGACCGGGCCATCGCCGCCGGCGCCAACGTGTTCCTGCCCAAGAGCCGCCACCGTCGCAGCATGGTCGCGGCCGTGGATGCCTGCCTGCGCAAACAGGGAGAGAGCGAGACGTCTGCGGATAGTGGCCAGTTCGCCCCCCCCGCCTCCGCGAGCGGCGAGCTGCCCATCGCCACGGCGAAGAAGGAACCCGGAACCTGAAGCCTTGGGTTGCGGGCGTAGCCCGCGCTATGAGGTTGGCCGTCTCGTGCCCGGGGGATGACCAGCGCGACTTTGTACGCCCAGCCCGCCCTCATGCAGCGTCCGGCTGACCTCTCCCGTATTCCGTTATCGACGCCGGGCGCGCCTCGGGAATCTGAGATGGCGGCCCCGGCCCTGGGGCGAAACCCCTTGAAATCGCTGTCGTCGTCGGGGTTTCCGGCGGCCGCACCCGCCGGCACGCTCTTTGCTGCTATCCTAGATAGACGCCTACCGACCAAGGGGCGCCCGTTCCCCGCCTGACCGAGCGAAAAAGGAGCACCCATGCGAGAGCGAGACATGCGACTGCGCGTTGAGCGTTTCCTCCAGACCCGCCTGCGCAGCATGCTGATGCCCGCGACGCTGGGCCTCGGGCTCGCCCTGGGCGGGTGCAACAGCGATGCCTTGAGTACCGACGACGGCGGCGATCCAATTGCGAAGAAGGACGCGGCCATGAAGTACATGGCGCAGATCCCCGAGGCGGGCCCGGAGCTTCCCGCGGCGCAGCCGGACTACATGGCGCAGCTACCGGACAGCGGCATGGCGGTTCGCTACATGGCGCAGCAGCCCGATGCCGGCGGCGCCGTCGCCGTCTACCTGGCCCAGGTTCCCCCCGAGAATAGCTAGGCGCTAGAATCGCCGGATGCTCGACATCTTGAAGCAGGTCGGCTTCGCGCCCCGGGCGTGTGTCTGGGAGCTGACCCTCGCCTGCAACCTGCGCTGCAAGCACTGCGGATCGTTCGCGGGCAGCCGGCGCGACGATGAGATGACCCTCCCGGAGAACCTCAAGGTCGCCGACGATCTCGCGGCGCTGGGCTGCCGGCGCGTGACCCTGAGCGGCGGCGAGCCCACGCTCAACCCCGACTGGGACAAGATCGGCAAGCGCCTGGCCGACCATTGCATCAAGGTCAACCTCATCTCGAACGGCTGGCACTGGACTGCCAGCCACGTCGAGCGCGCCAAGGCCGCCGGCTTCGTCGGCGCGGCCTTCAGCCTGGACGGCTTCGAAGCCGAGCACGATGAGTTCCGCCAGCCAGGCTCGTACGCGCGCGTGGTCGCCGCCATCGACGCCTGCGTGGCGGGCGGCCTGCCCGTCGCGGTCAATACCACGGTGAACAAGCTGAACGCGCGCCAGTTGCGGCCGCTGCGCGATTTCATCGCCGGCCGGGGCGTCTTCTCGATGCAGGTGCAGCTCGCGACCCCGTCGGGAAACATGGGAGAGCACAAGGACCTGGTTCTCGATCCCGCCGACCTCGTCTGGCTGGTGCCCGAGCTGGCCGACATTTGCCGCCTCAACACGCGCAAGTTCTTCGCCGTCGCGGCCGACGACATCGGTTACTACGGCCAGCCCGAACCGGGCCTGCGCGACGACGGCGGCGAGCTGCCCTTCTGGATCGGTTGCCGCGCCGGCTGCCAAGTGGTGGGCATCGAGTCGAGCGGCAACGTCAAGGGCTGCCTGTCCCTGCCCTCGTCGATGCACGGCGAGTCGCGCTTCGTCGAGGGCAACCTGCGCGAGAAGACCCTGGCCGAGATCTGGAACGCGCCCACTGCCTTCGCCTACAACCGCCAGCACACCGAGGACAAGCTGACAGGGTTTTGCCGGGTCTGCCGCTACCACGACTTCTGCCGCGGCGGCTGCACCTGGACCGTGTACTGCCACGCCCTCGAGGGCGGCGTGGGCAATCCCTTCTGCTTCTATTTTCAGGCGCTCAAGCAGGGACGTTTCGATCTCCTGACCGAGGCGCCGACCCAGCCCGAGCTCGACTATTTTGGCGGCAAGATCGAGCCCGTCGCGCCCCTGCCCGTCGAGCCCACCGACGCCCCCGGCCGGTTCGCCCGGGCCCGCGAGGCCGTGAACGCCCGCCACTTCGACGAGGCCCGCCGCCTGCTCGAACGCATGCTCGAGCTCGAGCCCGACCATTTGCCCGCGCTCGATCTGCTGGGCTTCGTCTGCTTCTCCTTGCGTGACTACGAGGCCGCCGAGACCTACAACCGGCGCGCCCTCGCCCGCGACCCCGACCATGCCTTCGCCCACAACGGCCTCGGCCTCTCCCTCGCCCGCCAAGGCAAGCTCGCCGAGGGTACCGCCGCCATCGAACGCGCCATCGCGCTTGCGCCCCGCTGGTACGAGCCCTACCACGACCTGGCCGTGGTCCTCGCCGAGGCCGGCAAGAAGCAGGAGGCGTGCGCCATGCTCGAGCGCGGCGCCGCCGCCATCCCCGAGTCAGCGGCGGAGTTTGGCAAGACCGCGGCGGCCATCAAGGCGCGCGCCGGGGGCTAGGAAGAGCACGGAGAGGACGGAGGGCACAGAGACGGAGGGGGAAGGGGTTCGGAGGGGGAGAACCAGCGCCCTTGCAGCGTTTCGTTATCGTCTTATCCACCATTCCGCGCCCTCCGATTTCCAGGCGCCGGGGTTTCGTCCGGATCACCGTAGGTGCCAACCCCGCGGAATCGCTTGGCCCCGTTTTCTGCGGCCCGTGAATCCCTCGCAGGGATATTGCGGTAAACTTTGCAGGCTAACAGTTAGTTCGACGTACGGGAAGGTAATCGCTTGAAGGGACGGACTTTGGCCATCATCGGCGGCAGCTTGGCTATCTCAGCCTGCCTGGTCTGGGCCCGCTCGGAAGGGCCGCTTCGGGCGCCCGAGGCGGCATTCAGCGACTTCGTGACAGCAGAGGACCGAGCGGAGGACCAGTTGACTGATCCTCTGGTCCTGGCGGGACCGCGCGTTCGGCCACTCGTGCACGAGGCTATCAAGGACCGCACCTTCCGGCTGCGCCGCTATGCCATCGGCTACCTCGGCTGCGCAAAGTACGAGGCGGCCAGACCGACCTTTCTGGCCATCATGACCGATGAATCGGAGAAGGACTACTTTCGAGGAGACGCCTTGGCAGCGCTCTGGTTGATCGATCCCACCGCTGGTCCTCGGCTTGCGAAGGATTACTCGGGCAGAACCGACCTCCTCGGCAGAACCGCCCGAGGACTACTCGCAGGGTCCTGGCCGCAGTTTTGCCGAAGCTGGAAGGATGCTCTCCTCCACACCCACGAGTGACGCTCCGACGTCGAACATGCCGTTGCAGCGGATCTGGTCGCCGCAGAGGCACCGGCGTAGAATCGGAGCGCCGACTTGGCGGCGCCCAGACCGCTGAACGGCAAGGCGTTATGCGGGCCGCGGTGGGGCTTGCATGTATGCACGATAGTGCATACACTAGCCGTGTGCCCTACCAGTGGGATCCCGCAAA
>JADGRD010000543.1 GCA_017881285.1 Pseudomonadota bacterium
CCGACATAGAGGTCGTCGAGACGTTCGCGGCGGCCACCCTCTGTGGCGTTCGCCTGCAGACCGGGCGGAGCCACCAGATCCGCATTCACCTGGCCGAGCAGGGCCATCCGCTCGTCGGCGAGACCGTGTACATCCGCGATCTCCTGCGGCGGGGAGGCCACCCCATCTCCAGCCCGCGCCTGCTTCTGCACGCGGCCACGCTCGGCTTCGACCATCCGGTGACCGGCCAGCGTCTGCGCTTTGCTGCCGACCCGCCGCCCGAGCTCGCGGCCATGGTCGCCAGGCTGCGCGGCCAAGGGCCGGGGGCGGCCCGGGTCAGTTCCCCAGTCGTCCGAGAATCGCCTGGACCTCGGCGGTGAGCGCGGGGAAGCTGCGCGTGTAGTTGCCGAAGATCGCCCGCACGGCTGCGTGCTTGCCGGGATCGGGCCAGCTCTTCGCCGCGTAATCCGCGCAGAAGGACAGGGACTCGCGCGCCCGCGCTTCGTCGGCGGGCAGGGCCTGGTCGAAGAGCTCCTTCGCCAGGAGCAAAGCCGTCGAGGCCGCGGGGTAGATCTCGTACGCTCGCCGCAGGTACTGGATGCGCCGTTCGGGCGGGGCGCCGGCCAGCGCTGCCGCCCGGCCGAGCAGGCCGTAGAGACCCGCGAACTCGGTGCGCGCCGCGATGAAATACCCGCGCGCCGGCAGCCAGGGCAGCACTCGGTAGCGCCGAATGCCCTCGCGCGCGACACTTCTCATCTCGGCCAGGTGCACGCGCCGGAGAATCGGATCGCTCGTGGTCTCGGCCTCCTCCATGAACGACTTGGCCAGCCCGTTGTAGGCCAGCAGGGACGGATCGGGCAGCCCCACTTCGTAGCTCCAGAGCGCGCGGGCGTCGCGGAACGCGCGCTGGTGCGCACGGCCGGACGCGATGCCATAGCATGCCCACAGCAAGCCCAGTCCGACGGCAGCGACCGTGGCGACCGTCCGGGCACGGCCTGCGCTCGCCAGCGCCTCGAGCGCGAGGCTGACCAGCAAGCCCACCACGCACATCGACGCGAGATAGGCGTAGCGATCCGCCACCCAGATGCCGATGTACTCGACGTTGAAGTACGGGAGCAACCAGAAACCGAACGCCAGCACGAAGAAGAGCAGGTCCTTGCGGCGGCGGGACGCGAACCAGAGCAGGCTTGCCACCACTGCGACCACGGCCAGCACCACCGCAATGTCGCCGCGGGACAGAGGCAGGGCCACGTTCGGGCGCAGGTAGGAGATCGAGTGTTCCGCCGCGGAGAGCACGTGCTCGACCGTGCGGCCGATGGACAGCGGCACGTAGACCGCGAGGGTCCGCAGGTGCGCGAGCGAGAGCGGCGATGGCCCGCGGCCGCCAATCACTTGAAAGACGTAGAGGATGTGGCCGTACCAGAGGTAGAGCACGCTCCCGAGCAACACGTGGGGCACGAAGCAAAACGCGGTCCGTCTGGCCTCGCGCCAGTCGATAGGCGCCGCGGGGGCGCTACGGCCGTCGAGGTAGGGGGCCAGGATGCGATGGGTGGCCAGGACCAGGACCAGCGTGATGGCGCTTAACTTCGAGAGGACCGCCAGCGGGTAGAGCAAGAACACCGCAAGCCAGAGCAGGCGCCGCCGGCCGGGCTCCGCCTGGCGGAGACCGAGCGACTGGAGCAGCAGCGCCAGCAGGGTGAAGCAGCCGCCGAGCACGTCCTTGCGCCCCATGATCCAGCACACCGGCTCGACGTGGATGGCCAGCGTGGCGAAGAGCCCGGCGGTGATGGCGGCGAACCGGAGGCGGCGCGTGGCGTGCAGCAGGAACAGGAAGAGCAGCACCACGTTGGTGGCATGCAAGACTACGTTGCCGAAATGGAACCCGAAGGGCGACGTGAACCCGAAGATCCGCGCGTCGATGGCCCAGGTGACGTCGCGGACGAGCAAGGGCTCCTCGCGCGGGAAGTTGCCCACGAAGATCTCGTGCAGCGACTGGAGGAAGGAGTCCTGATTGTAGAGGTTGGGGTGCCCGCGCAGCACGGGGATGTCGTCGTAGGCCACGTAGCCGAACCCGAGCGAGGGGGCGTAGAGCGCGAAGCTTGCGAGCGCCAGCAGCAGGCAAAGGAGGACGATCAGCCTCGGCGAGGCCGCGCGTCCGTCCGTGCTGGTGCCCGACTCCGGCGCAGTCATGGCGGGTACTATCGGTCGGAATCCCCTGTCACGGCAACGATTGCCTTGCGCGCGAGCGACGAGAGGGGCGCGGCGAGGGGATCGCGCCACCACTTCTGTCCGGGCCGCCGGGCTGTGGTCGCGCGATACACGCTCGCCACCACGTGGCGATGGGTGAGCTCGTGGGCGACCCGCGCGAGCCGGGGGCCGGCCGCCTGCCCGAGCCGACGGCCGAGCTCGTGCTTGGCGCGCGGGCCACTGGCGCTGGGCAATTCCCACAGGCCGGGCCACAGCCCTTCGAGGGGACGTCGTTCGAGGAGAAGCGCGGGGCCGCGCTGGCACCAGGCGAAGGCGATGCGCAGGATGGGTCGCGCGAGCTTCGCCTTGCGGCCAGGGTAGGCGGTGGGGTTGCCCTCGCGCCGGGCGCGACACCAGCGGCCGAGCGGGCAGGACGGGCAGAGGGGCGCCTCGCGCCGGCACACCGTCGCGCCCACGTCCATGAGTGCCTGGTTGACGTCGCCTGGCTGACCGCAATCGACGAGAAGCTGGGCCTGCGCGCGCACGGTACGCACGAGCCCCGGCGCAGAGGCGCGGCCGGGCAGGGCGAACACGCGCGCCAGCACGCGCACGACGTTGCCGTCGACCGCCGCGGTTCGCTCACCGAAGGCGATCGACGCGACAGCGGCTGCGGTGTAGGCGCCGATGCCGGGCAGTCGTCGCAAGGCCGCCTCATCGCCCGGCATTCGGCCGGCGAGCTCCTGCACCATGAGGCGCGCGGCCCGGTACAGGTTGCGCGCCCGGCGATAGTAGCCGAGCCCAGCCCAGGCCTCGCACACCGCCCGCTCACGCGCGCTGGCGAGCGCGCGGACGCTGGGGAACCGCCGCAGAAACCCCGCGAAACGCGGCACCGCGGTTTCGACGCGAGTCTGCTGGAGCATGACCTCGGAGACCCAGATGGCGTAAGGGTCGCGCGTTCTTCGCCAAGGCAGGTCGCGACCCTGCTCGCGGTAGAACCGAAGCAGCGCGTCTTGCAGCTTTGCCACGGCCGTGTTGTTGCGCCTGCGGTTCACCGGAGATCGAGCAACATAGCATGAGAGGACGCTGCGTCATGTGAGCCGGACGGCCACGTTCAGGGTCCGGGTCGTGGATTTTTCATGCGCGATCAGGCAGGGTTAGGTGTCCTCACCTTCGGGCACGGACCACACCAACCTCGACCCCAGCACAAGGATTGAACGATATGGAGTTTGCTCGTCGAATCCTTCAGCGGCCCGGCCTCACCTTGGCCGCTTCCTTGGTCGCCTTGTGCAGCATGGCTTCTTGCCGGCCCACGGTTCATGACACCATTCACCCGGGCGGTGGCGGGAGTGGTGGTTCGGGGGGCGCGAGCGCGGGTGGCGGCGAGTCGGGCGGGGGCGCGGGAAGCGGCGGCACGACGGCAACTGGCGGGAGCGCGGGAAGTGGCGGCACGACGGCGACCGGCGGGAGCAGAAGCAGTGGCAGCGGTGGCAGCGCGGGGAGCGGCGGCACAATGGCGACCGGCGGCAGCAGTAGCGGTGGCAGCGGTGGCGGCACGGCGGGTAGCGCGGGGAGC
>JADGRD010000544.1 GCA_017881285.1 Pseudomonadota bacterium
CCACTGGCCGTGCCAAGGCGGGTCAGCTTGCCAAGAGCGCCCTGGGCGCGGATGTCAGCGGCTTCGATGTCCTGCTTCGCCTGAAGGAATTCCTTCTCGGATGAGATGTTCTCCTTGCGCAACTCGGACACCCTCTCGAAATTGCGGCGGGCCAGCTTGAGTAGGCCCTGGGTCTCGAGATTGGCGGCCTGAGCTTCACCGATCGCGACGCTTTCGATCTCGATCAGAGGTTGCCCTTTTCTGACCTTGTCGCCGAGCGCGACGTGAACCCGCTTGATGATGCCCTCCACCTGAGAGCTCACGTGTCCCACCCGCCGCTCGTCGAAGCGAATCTCGCCGGTGAGTGCCACGGGCACGGCGACCTTCTGGCGCTCGACCTTGGCCGTCTTGAGGAGCCCGCCCTGCGCGAGACTCTCTGGCGCGCGCACGAAGCCGATCTGATAGCGACACTTGTCGCACGCGAAGGTCTTCTTGCCGTGCTCGCAGGCGAGAGCGGTCAGCTCGTCCACCGGGCGGTCGAGATCCGAGGGCTCCTTGCTTTCGGCGTGTTCCCCGTGCTCGGCGCCAGGGTGGTTGACGCTGGCTGCTTGGGGCGGGCTGCCTTTCTTGCAGGAAAGGGCCGTGGCCGTGAGCGCCAGCGCGAAAAGGAAATGCATCAGCTTGCGATGGTTCATGGGAGCTCCTCTCCGACCAGGACGCCAAGACGGGCACAGTCGATTTGGGCCTGCGCGAGCGCGCTCAAGTAGAGGCGCCTCGAATCCAGCAGAGTGCGGCGGGAGTCGATGACCTCTAGGAGGCTCGCCTCCCCGAGTTGGTAGGTCCTCTCCATCACCGACGCGACAGTCTCCGAACGGGGGACCATGTTGCTGCCGAGGCGGGTCGCGGTCAGGACCGACGCCCGGCACGCCGCCTGAACTTCAAGGACCGTTGTCTCCAGATCCAGTGACATGGCCGCGGCCTGCTTTCTGCCCGCGGCGACCTTGGCCTCGGCCTGCGCGATGCCACCGCTGTTCCAGTTCCAGACGGGCATGGTAACGGCCAGCCCGATGCCGAAGGCTCGGCGATCCAGTTCGTTGGCAGCGAAGCCCGTAAGTGCGAAGGCAGGGACGCGGGCCAACCTCTCGGTGTCGACCTCGGCGACGAGCGCATGGGTGCGGGCTCGGGCGACTGCAAACGCCGGGTGGGTCGCCCTCGTCTTGGCAAGCGCGGCTTCTCGGTCGAGGGCGGCTGGCAGCACGCGCAGGTCCGCAACGGCCAGGATCGTCTTGCCCGCGGGCGATCCGAGCCATAAGGCAAGCGCTGCCTGGCGCGACGACAGCGCCGAGCGGGCTGACTCCAGCTCGATGGTGACCTTTTCGAGCTCGATTTCCACCCGCGTCGCTTCGATGGGCCGAGCCTCGCCTTTCTCGACCCGTCTCTTCACGGTCTGGGCAAGTTGCAAGGTCTGTGCTTCGAGGGCAGCAAGCGAATCGACTCGCGCTTGCTCATAGGCCAGGCGCCAGAACAACGTCTTGAGCTGGAGTAGAACGTCCAGGCGAAGGGCTGCGTTCTCGGCCGTGGAGACGTCGACCTCGGCCTCGGCCGCTTCGATTCTCGATCCTCGCTGTGCGACCCAGCCAAGGGGCATGCTCAAGGTCAGTCCCCATTCGACGCGCGAAGCGTCTCCTGCCTGCGCCCGGCCGTGGCCAACGGCGCCCTCCAAGGTTGGGTTGGGCACCGCGCCTGCGACCTTCACGGCAGCGCGTGTCGCGTCGGTCTGAAACCTGCCGGCCGTGAGCCGTGGGTGTTGGTCGACGAGCCGAACGATGTCCGGCCAGGTCACCTTGACGGCCGCTGTCGTCGACCCGTCCGTCGGTACATCCGGCGTAGGAACGGCATCTCGTTGGTTCGAACCGGCGTATGCCGGACTCGCGAAGAAGAGAAACAAAGATAGGAAATGACTGCGCCTCCATCGGGAGGCGCGCATGGGAAAGCGTCGCATCTTCGATTACCTGCCTTTCGAGACGCCCGTCGTGGACGTCGAGGTTGCACCCTTGCCGGAGGCTCGCGTGCCGCGAGCCCACCGGCGCCTTCTCAGTCGCGTGCGTGCGGGCGGCCTTTGCCCGACAGCACTAGGCGCGCGGCGGGTGGAAGATGCGGTGGATGGCGTCCAGCGGATGCAGATCGTCGGGCGGAGAATGGTCGATCTCGTCCACGGGCGGGGTCTCCAGGGATGGCCCGACCGTGACGAGCGGTGCGCCGGTCCAGTGACCCGGGCAGCACGTGCATTGACAAGTTGGGCTGCACGGGCCGCCATCGTCGGACGGATCGGGGCACGAGGAGCCCTCGGGAAAGCTCGCCTGCGCATCGCTCTGCATGGGACGCGGAGCCTCACCCGCCGCGGTCGACACCAGGCCCATGAGGAACATCACGAGGACGGTGCATCCTTCGACGACGGCTGGCCGCTTTTGGGGGAACGCTTTCACGCGCAATGCCACTTGGTTGCTTCAACAAAGATAGAAGCTCCACGCTGACCGTCAAGCGAAGAATGGGTTGGTATGCGTTCGAGGTTTACCTGGCCCTCTACCAAGTGAGAATCTCATGCTGCTCATGCCGCTAGGTTAGTGGCTGGCAGAGCCAAAGCCCAGGCAGACTGGCCCGCAGCGCAGGGCCCGTGAGATGCCGATCACTCCGCCCTCAGCAACCCGTGCCGGGGCTGGACTGGCACTGCAAGCGCATTCCGTCACTCACCGAGCCGGAGAGGGTGCAATAGCCTGTCGCACCCGATATGCATTCTTTGGACAGCGGGCCCGTGCCGCACGTGTGTGTGGTACAGCGCGCGTCACTGCCGCACCAGCCGAGGCAGATCTCTCCCGCGGCACAGGTGACCGACAACCCGCCGGCCAGTCTCGTACACACCTGGCTGCTGCACGGACCGGTGCTCACCCTCCAGACTCCGAGCGGACAGTCGGCGAGGGTGCGGCCTCTGCCCGCGCACTCCTCGTAGTAGCAGGTTTCTACGAACGCGCTGCAAGCGGCCCCATTCGTTGGCGGGGTCGCAGGGCATGGGCTCCCGGTGGCGCCGCCAGCGCCAAGGGTGCCGCCCCTTCCGCCCCCCCAGCCGCCGTCCAAGATGACCCCGCCCGTGCCGCTCATCGCGGCGTCGGCCCGTCCGCCGCCGCCTCCGGCCGCCCTGGTGCTTATGCCGCCATCGCCGATGCCACCCGTGCCACCGACGTCGGCGCCGCCGCTCCCGTTGCCACCCGTCGCAGGTGCACCGCCATTGACCGAGCCGCCGCTCCCACCTTTGCCTGGGACCGTGGCGCCTCCCTCGGCTACGCCGCCCGTGCCAAAAGATCTGCCGCCGGTGCCAGGCGAACCGCCGGCACCCGGGGCGCCTGCGCTGGCGCCGCCTGTGCCCAGGACGCTCGCATCTTTCGCATCCGCGCTCGGCAACGCACCGTCGGTCGAAGCCTTGCTTCCGGAACTGCCGCACCCGTTGCTGGTCGCAAGGCCTGCACACAGCAAGAGCATGATCGCTGCCCAAGCGTGAGTCTTCATCGGATCCCATGGTACTCCTCGGCGGCGAGCCCTGGCCACGGAAGCAGGCCGCCGCCGTGAGGCAGGTCACGGCCGGCAATGACCCCAAGCCGCCCGCTCGCCTACGTGGAGACCGAGAACGCGACCTTCCGGGGGCCGCGAGGGCCGGTCTTCGCCGGCTGCTCGCTCGCCATCGCGCCCGGACAGCGCTGGGC
>JADGRD010000050.1 GCA_017881285.1 Pseudomonadota bacterium
CAAGGCGGTGCTCATCTTCCGCTTCGACAATCCCGACGGCGCCATCAAGATCTTGCAAGCCAAAGGCGTGCCGGTGCTCGCCGGTGACGTGATCCTCAAGGGCTGATGTTCATCGCGCGCAGTATCGCCGAACAACTCGCACGTGCGTCGTGGATCCGGCGGATGTTCGAGGAGGGCGCACGCCTGAAGCGGGAGCGTGGCGCCGAGAACATCTTCGACTTCACCCTGGGCAATCCCGAGGTCGAACCGCCCGCATTGACCCTGGAGACCTTGCGCCGAACGGTCGAGCGCGGCCTGCCCGGCAGCCACGGCTACATGCCGAACCCGGGTTTTCCCGAGGTGCGCGCCGCCATCGCGGAGAAGCTGCGACGGGAGACCGGGCTTACCTTCACGGCCGAGCACGTTTGCATGACCGTGGGCGCTGCCGCTGCCTGTAACGTCATCCTGAAGTCGATCCTCGATCCCGGCGACGAGGTCATCTTGCTCGCGCCTTTTTTCGCCGAATACCCGTTCTACGTCGGCAACCACGGCGGCCGGGTGATCGTGGTCGAGACCGACCAGGACTGCTTGCCTGACGTCCGAGCCATCACCTGGGCCATCACGAACCGCACCCGCGCCATCATCCTCAACACGCCCAACAACCCCTCGGGGCGTGTGTATCCGGCCTCCGTGCTGGGCGAACTGGACACGGTACTTTCGCGTCTCCCCCATCCACCGCTCGTCATCAGCGACGAGCCGTACCGGCAACTGGTCTACGACGGCCAGACCCAACACCCGGTGGCGGCCGCCATCGCCAACACCGCCATTTGCTACTCGTGGTCGAAAGCGCAGGCCCTGGCCGGCGAGCGCATCGGGTTCCTTGCGCTCTCGCCGCGACTGCCCGGCGTGGCCCAGATGTTCGCGGCCTGCGCCTTCGCCAACCGCACGCTCGGCTTCGTCAATGCGCCCGCCCTCTGGCAGCTCGTGATGGCCGAGGCGGCGGACGCCTGCGTGGACGTGGCCGCCTACCAGCACAAGCGCGACCTCCTGTGCGCCGGCCTCGCCCGCGCCGGCTACGACGTGCGCAAGCCTGAGGGCGGCTACTACGTGTTCTTGAAGACGCCCATCCCGGACGACGTGGCCTTCGTTGGCCATCTGCTCAAGCAAGGTGTGCTCGCCGTCCCCGGCGTCGGCTTCGGCCGCGCCGGGTACCTCCGTCTGTCGATCACCGTCCCCCTCGACACCATCCATCGCTCCCTGCCCGCCTTCGCACGCGCATTGCAGAGCGCGTGATCCAGCCTCGCCCCGCGCAGGGGCTCGTCCTTACAAACATCTTGCATTCCGCTGACAAGCTCGTGACCGAATCATGGTTGGGACCCGTCGCTGGCGCCTCCCATACCTGAAAGGTGGACACTGCAAGCACCCAAGTGCTCCGGAGGAAACCAGACGCGCAGCCGGCGTGGCGAATCTACCTCAAGGCCAACGCCATCCTCCTCACCGTGGTTCACTTCACCGCCCTGGCGGGCGTGCTTCTTTCTGGATGGTCCTGGACAGGGCTCGCTCTGGCCGTCACCGTCTACTACGTCCGGATGGTCGTGGTCACGGCCGGGTACCACCGCTATTTCTCCCATCGCTCGTTCCGTACCTCGCGGGTTTTCCAGTTCCTGCTGGCCCTGGGTGCCCAGAGCGCGGCGCAGAAGGGCGTGCTGTGGTGGGCCAGCCACCACCGCTGGCACCACAAGTACTCCGACACCGAGCGCGACGTCCATTCGCCAAAGGTGCGTGGCTTCTGGTACGCCCACATCGGCTGGATCTTCAGCGATGCATGGAACACGACGGATCCCCGACTCGTCCCCGACCTCTACAAGTATCCCGAGCTCCGCTGGCTCGACCAGGATGGCTACCAGTTGCTGCCGTCCTTCGCGCTGGGCCTGGCCTTCTTGCTGGTGGGAGGAACCTTCGGGCTCGTATGGGGGTTCATGGTTTCCACCGTCATGCTCTGGCACGGTTCCTTCGCGATCAACTCGCTCACCCACCTGTTCGGCAAGCGTCGCTACGCCACCTCGGACGATTCCCGCAACAACTGGGTCCTGGCCATCCTGACCACGGGCGAGGGCTGGCACAACAACCATCACCACTATCCAAGTTCGGCCGGCCAGGGCTTCTTCTGGTGGGAAATCGATCTGACCTACTACGTTCTGCGCCTGCTCGCGATGCTGGGCCTGGTGTGGGATCTCCGACGCCCGCCGGACGACGTTCTGGCGGGCCCGCTGGCTAGACGAACGCGTGCGGAGCCTGCCGGCTTTGCCAGCGCCGCGCGTAGCGAAGCATCGCGGGAGGGCTTGGGAACCCTCCCAGGGTTCCCATTACACTAGTGCAGTCAGCCGGGACGCGAGGTCGAGCACGCGGTCAATGCCAGAACCGCGCCGCCAAGGAGCATAACGGCCGAGATGGTGTACGCGGTCGCATAGCTGCCGGTCAAGTCGCGTAGCTTGCCGCCGAGCAGGGGACCGCACACGCCGGCCACGCCAAATGCCGTAAACACGAAGCCGTAGTTCACGCCCAGGTGCTTGACGCCGTAGCGGTCGGCGGTCGCCGCGGGCATCAGGGTGAAGATGGTGCCGTAGCAAAGCCCGGTGAAGGCCGAGCCGAAGACGAGGAGCGCGGGCGAGGTGTAGTGCGAGAACGCGAACATGTTGCCGGCCTGCAGCGCGAAGGCCAACAGCATGGTCCGTGAACGGCCGATACGGTCCGAGACGATGCCGCTGGCCAGGCGGCCCGCGGAATTGAAGAGAGCGAGCAGCAATACCGGCACGAAGCCCCACTCCCAGCGCGCCTGTTCTTTGGCGATGATGGCCACATGGGCAATGATCATCAGGCCCGCGGACGCCGCCAGGATGAACATCACCCACAGCCGCCAGAACTGAGCAGTGCGCAGCATCGCCGTCCAATTGACGCTGGGACCGGGAGTCATGGCGGACTCGGCGGCCGGGTCAAAGTCCGCGGGCGGATTACGCAGGAGCTGGGCCAACGCAACGACCGCGGTGATGGCGCCCAGCCCCAGACACAGGAACGTCCGCTGGATGCCGATGACTTGCAGCAGGACCTGCGCCAGCGGAGAGATGTAGACCGCGGCCAGGCCGACGCCGCTGACCACGATGCCGGTAATCAGCCCCTTCTTGCCGGGCGGGAACCATTTGATGGCGGCGGGCGTGGTGGCCGCGTAGCCGAGCCCGATGCCGATACCGCCGACCACGCCGAAGGTGAGAAGCATCGACGCCGGCGACTCGGCCCAGGCAGACAATGCCAGGCCCAGCCCGAGCACGATGCCGCCCAGGCTGGCGCAGAGGCGCGGGCCTACCTTGTCCTGCAGCCGGCCGGCGAAGACCATCATGACCGCGAAGGACGCGGTACCGACCGTGAACGGCCAGGCGGCGTCCACCTTGCTCCAGTGCCACTCGACCACCAGCGCCTTGGCCATCACGCCCCAGGCGTAGAGAACCCCCAGCACCAGATTGATCGACAGCGCGGCAAGGGTGACCGTCCACCCTCGATTCTGTCTAGCAAGGGGCTCGGCCGCGGCCATGGCAGAGCCACTTTCGAGCGCGGCCGCGCCCAGCGCAAGCCCTGGTTGCAAAGGCGCACAGACGGCCTCGCTTCTGGCACTATGGATTACGCCATGAGCTCTCCCGACCGTGCGTACTGGAAGCCCGCAGAAGAGACCCTGCCCCGGCCAGCCCTGGAGGCGCTGCAGCTCGAGCGCCTGCGGCAAACCCTGGCGCGTGTCTGGGAAAAGGTGCCCTTCTATCGCCGCAAGCTCGACGAGGCCAAGGTGACCCCGGATGCCGTGCGCGACCTGACCGATCTGCGCCGTCTGCCGTTTACCACCAGCGCGGATCTGCGGGAAACCTACCCGGCGGGCCTACTGGCCGTGCCCCCCGACGAGGCCTTGCGCCTGCACACCTCGAGCGGCACCACCGGCAAGCCCAAGGCGATCTTCTTCTCTCGCCAGGACGTCGACAACAGCGCCGAGCTGTGCGCGCGCAGCTTCGTCGCCACGGGCATGGGCCGCCATGACGTCTTCCAGAACATGATGACCTACGGGCTCTTCACCGGCGCGCTCGTCACCCACTACGCCGCCGAGAAGATCGGCTGTCTGGTCATTCCCGCCGGTCCCGGCAACAGCGATCGCCAGCTCCTGCTCATGCGGGATTTTCACACCACGGCCATCCACCTCACGCCGAGCTTCGCGCTCTACTTCGCCGACTTCCTAGAAAAACGCCGGGTCGATCCGCGCCGGGACCTGGCGCTCCGGCGTGCCTTCGTCGGCGCCGAGCCCTACACCGAGGAGACCCGGCGCAAGATCGAGACAGGCCTCGGCGTGCGCGCCTTCAACTCCTACGGCCTCTCGGAGATGAACGGGCCCGGCGTGGCCTTCGAGTGCCAGGAGCAGCAGGGCATGCACCTGTGGGAAGACCACTTCCTCATGGAAATCATCGACCCCGGCAGCGGCGCCCCCTTGCCGCCCGGCGCGCGCGGCGAGCTGGTGCTGACCACGCTGGTGCGCGAGGCCATGCCCATCCTGCGCTACCGCACGCGCGACATCACCTCGATCACGGACGAGCCCTGCGCTTGCGGCCGCACCCATCGCCGCATCCAGCGCATCACCGGCCGCGCCGATGACATGCTCATCGTCCGCGGGGTGAACTTCTACCCGCAGCAGATCGAGCGCATCTTGATGGCCGTGCCCGGGGTGGGGCGCAACTACGTCATCGTGCTGGAGGGACTGGACGAGATGACGGTGAAGGTCGAGCTGTCGGAGGCTGGCTTCGACGGCCAACTGGAACACGTCGTGGCCTTGCAGAACGAAATCGCCGGGCTTCTGCGCGCCGAGATCCTGACCAAACCCAAGGTCGACCTCGTGCCGCCTGGGACCCTGCCCATCAGCGAGGGCAAGGCCAAGCGCGTGATCGACAACCGAACTCTGTAACCCCCGAGGACAGCCATGAGCACCGTTCGACTGCTTGCCATTTTCGTCGAAAACAAGCCCGGTCAGACCGCGCGCATCACCAAGCTGCTCGCCGAGGGCCGCATCAACATCCGCTGGGTGACCATCGCGACCAGCGGTCCCTTCGGGGTGATGAAATTGCTGGTGGCGGATCCCGAGCGCGGCCACGCCATTCTCAAGCAGTACGGCATGATGGCGAGTCTGATCGACGTGCTCCCGGTCGAAGTCGCCGACCAGCCCGGCGCCTTGCACGAGGTGGCCGAGTGTCTGGCCAGGGACAACATCAATCTCGACAACACCAGCGGCTTCGTGGCCAACCAGCGTGCCATCGTGATCATCGAAACCGCCGACATCGAACGCGCCCGGGCCCTGCTCGTCGAGCAGGGCCTGCGCGTGCTCTCCCGTGAAGAGCTCCTGGGGATTTAGGCAGCTACTTGCCGCCGAAGGTGGCGGCGGAAATCGTGACCACCATGAACAGCGTGTGCGCGATGTCCGTGACGTCGGTGGAGTCTGTTGGGCTCAACCCGATCTCGATCATGTAGGACGGCGCGATGGTGAGGTTCGGCGTCACCTTGTAATCGAATCCCAGGTAGGTACGGTTGTAGCGCAGGCCGCTCTTCCAGTAGCCCAGGGGCGTATAGCCGGTGTGCGCACCCGTGGTGGGGTTCGTCATACCACTGGTGTCCCCATCCTCGATGGCACCCAAGAAGAGCTCGTCGGACACGAAGACACCGGTTCGATCCGTGACCGAGTATCGCAATTGCAGTAGCTCGCGGATCACGGTACCCCAGCCCCAACGCTGGTCCGAAATACTGAGCGCCCCGCTCGGTTGGGAGTAGACGTCGGCATAGAAGGTGTTGTGAAGAATCAAGCGGTCGTAAAGCGACCAGCGACCGAACCGGTATTCGACCGACGGGATGATCTCCAGGTTGTGGGAGAAGTTGTAGGTCGAGCCGCAGTACGTGGCATCGGTCTTCGGATTCAATACCGGCGACGTGCAGACCAACGACTCCGTCTCGCGCCCGCGCTGCGGGTAGCCCATGTAGTAGTACCAGAGCGAGCCCTTGATGGTGAAATCGCCCGTCTTGTAGGTGTAGTTCGGCCCGAAGAAGAACTCGAAAAACTGCACCCCCGCGCTACCCTCGCGGCTGCGCGCGTATTCCACGCGCCCACCTGGCATGGTGGTCAGGCTCCAGTTCGGCGAGAAGGCCAGCACCATATTGGTGTCGACCCAGATTCGCCCCTCCTGCTTGGTCGGCACGTCCGCCGCCCGCGCCACGCCAGCGAGCGCGGTCAGAGCAACGACGCTGATACCCAAAACGAGCAACTTTTTCATGGTCCCTCCAGTGCAGTTCTATCCGTCGAGAGTCGCCCGTTGCTATCACGAACCGGCTACCGGAACAATGTGGGTCTCTATCTTGGCTACTTTGCGAGCAAGGCCCGGCCGTTCTTCCCCAGGATGGCCTGCTCGCGCTCCTCGCCGAGCTCGAGCGCGCGCAGGGCTTGCAGGGTTTCGGGCTGGCTGCCCCAGGGCGAGTCCGTGCCGAAGAGCACCCGATCCGCGGGATGGGCCAGGATCATGGCGCGCGCCCGCTTCTGGCCGAGCAGATCGAGGCTCAAGGAGATGTCCATCGTGATGGGCTGGCCGATGAGGTGCTTCTCCACCTCGTCCCAGTCGTCCCACGCCCCCATGTGCGAAGTGATGAGCTTCAAGGTCGGCACGCGCTCGACGACGCGGCGGATGCGCATGGGATCGGCCTTGCGATCGCGAGGGAAAGCGAAGTCGAAACCCGTGTGGCAGACCACGAGCAAGCCGAGCTCGTCGAGGGCGCGGTAGAGCGGAAACACCGCCTCGTCGTCCATGTTGAACTCTTGGTAGTAGGGGTGCAGCTTGATGCCGGCTAGCCCCGCCTCGGCCACCCGGCGCGCCTGCCCGACCGGATCCGGGTCCCTGGGATGAATGGACGGCAGGGGCACGATGCGCGGGGAAGCGATCTGCTTCGACCACTTCAGAATCGCATCGAACTGCTCGGGCTTGGTGGCGATGGAGCAGATCACCGAGGTGCCGATGCCCGCGGCGTCCATGGAAGCGAGCAGCGAGGACACGCGCCCGTCGAGGAAGGCCTTGACCCCGCCGCCGTGCTCGAGCTGACGAATCGCCCGAGCCGCCAGCGTGTCGGGAAAGGCATGAGCGTGGAAGTCGATGATGGCGTTACGCATGGCTGCCCCTGGTATGAAGGTTCGCTCCAGGACAGCATAGAAGCACGAGGCGGCCCGGTTGGGCAACCAACCTGACGAGGGTGAACCGGCTTCTCTTGCTTGTTTGGAGAGCGGCGATGGGTAAGATTCCGCGGGCCATGACCGCGCCAACTGTCGATTTCTCGATTGTCGTGCCGACGTACAATCGCCCCTTCGAGCTTGAGGGATGCTTGTCGGCGTTGGCCGCTCTCGACTACCCGCCCGACCGTTTCGAGGTCATCGTCGTGGACGACGGGAGCGCGGAGTCGCTGGCCGCGGTCGGTGCGCCCGGCGCGGACCGCCTGAATCTGCGGCTGATTCGCCAGGAAAACGCGGGCCCCGCGGCGGCGCGTAATCGCGGTGTGGAGGAGGCCAGGGGCACTTGGCTGGCCTTCACGGACGACGATTGCCATCCCGATGCCGACTGGCTGGCTGCCCTAGCGCGCCGGCTGAAAGAGCGTCCCGGCTGCGTGGTAGGTGGCCGCACCGTCAATGGATTGCCTGACAACCTGTGCTCCACGATGAGCCAGATCATCGTGGACGTGGTGTACCGACACTACAATGCGCGGCCGGACGATGCGCGGTTCTTTGCCACGAACAATCTGGCGATGCCGCGCGAGCTGTTTCAGCGCATCGGCGGCTTCGACGAGTCGTTCACGACATCCGAGGATCGCGATTTTTGCGATCGCTGCCGCGCGCGCGAAGTGCAGATGATCTATGCCTCCGAGTGCGTCGTCCGCCACCGGCATGCGCTCTCCTTCCCAGGATTCTGTAAGCAACATTTCCACTATGGCCGGGGTGCGTTCCGCTTTCACAAGTGCCAGCTCCAGCGCCATTCCCGCGAGACGTGGACCAAGACCTCTTTCCACATGGACCTGCGGAACTGGCTTGTCTACCCGTTCTCGCAGGTCGCTCCGCGACAATGGCCTGGTTTGGCGACGCTGCTCTTCTCCTGGCAGGGCATGAATCTCGCGGGATTCATGCTGGAGGCGGCGAGAAGCTTGGCTGTGCGCCCGCACTGGCTCCCGCGCTCGCCGTGACCAATCGCCTAGCAATCACCTGCCCCATCAACCGCGTGCAAGCGGGGTTGCCACTGGCTTTCTTTGGCAATCGCGTTGAGCGGCGAAATTGAGCTAGTTCTAGTTGCCCATTTTCCCAAGCGCTCGTAGTATAGGGTCCGCAATTACCCAGGAGGCCACATGCCGAACGTCCAATTGAACATCACCGCTCTCGCAGAGAATTTCGTCCGCCAGCTCGTCGCAGCCACCGAGGCGGCCGCGGCTCAGCGTATCCAGGCCACCCTGGCCAGCGCCTTTGGCATTCCACAGAAGCGCGGACCAGGCAGACCGAAGCAGGCCTTGGCTCCCGCCGCGCGGGCGCCCAAGGCGAGGCGCCCCAAGCAGCTCTGCCCAGTTCCGGGCTGCAAGAACCCGGCGGCGCCGGTGTTCGGCATGGTGTGCGCGAAGCACAAGAACGTGCCCAAGGCCAAGATCAAGCAGTTCCGCGCGGCACGGAAGGCGAAGGGGGGAACGGCGCCGGTTGCCAAGGCAGCTCCGGCCCGCAAGGCGCCCAAGGCAAGTCCCAAGCTGGCGCGGGCTCGCAAGCTGCAGGGGCAGTATTTGGGCGCGCTCAAGAGTCTGACCGAGGCCGACAAGGCGAAGGTGAAGGCGGTCGCCAAGGACAAGGGTGTGGCCGACGCCCTGAAGCTCGCCAAGTCCCTCAAGAAGTAGTCAGGGCCGGCGCGGGAATCGGCGGGGCGCGGTTTCTACCCCGCCCCCGCCATCGCCCGCAGCCAGCGCTCGACTCGTGCGCGGAAACCGCGGCCGTAGCCTCGGTTGATGTGCTGGATGATCTGGCCTCCGTCCACGAGGAACGTCGTGGGGAATCGGTCCTGCCCCCATGCGCGCGCGACGGCGCCCGTCTTGTCGAGCGCGACGCGGATACGCCCCGTGAGGTTGCGCTGCTTGAGGAAGTCGCGCACCTTCGTCGCGTCCTCGCCGACCCCGACGAGCACGATCTTGAATCCCCCTCGTGCCCGGTGAATCGCCTGCAGATCCGCGATGGCCGCGTGGCAGGGTTCACACCAGGTGGCGAAAAAAACGACGGCCGCGGTTTCGTTGGCCGGCAGGACAACCGCCTCTCCGTCCAGCCCGACGAGTGGCACCTCGGATACGTGGTCCCCGATGAAGGGATGCGCGCCTGCCAGGGCGAAGTAGAGAAGGAGGGATCCCACGGCCTGATACTCGTCATTGGAATGGCCGCGTGTCCACCCCCTTGCCAACCCTTGTAAGGTCCGCGAGCCGCGCGCTAGACTGCCCGCATTGGCATAGCGGGGCGAGGGCAGCGCATCGCTTTTCACCATGAGAGGCAGAGGATTTCGTTCAGCCGCTCGTCGTCACCAAGGACGTGAACAATGGTTGGACCTTCGGGGCACCAGCTCGACCATCGTTCTGACGGGCACCTACTGCCAGGACATGCTGGCCGGCCACACAACCGACGTGCAGGTCATTTTTGGCTGCAAAGATGAGCCGCCCCCACCCGTCATCCCTTAGTCGCCCCGCGGCATCTACGGAATCCAGACCATGGGCCTTCACGTTGTTGATACCCCACAGCGTGAGCTGACGGCACAGGCGCGACGTGGCATCATCCCGACAGCGATTCCATCGCCGGCGGAAATGGCCGAACTACGCCAGATCCCGCGGCTTTGCCTGGCCAACGCAATGTTCGGCAGGCACGGGAGATGCAATCCCATGCTTGTAATACGAAGGTGCATCATGAAATCGAACCCGACCTTGGTTGCGACGATTCTTTTCGCCTTGCTCGCTCCGGCCTGCGCCACGACCGAGATGGAGGCCGCGTCCTATCCCGCGCCGCAGGGTGACTGGGTCCTCTACGGCCGGGTCGAATCCGTGCATGAGACCCCCCAATACGTGCGCGGCGATCCGGGCGGCGGGGCGGTGGCGGGCGCCATCATCGGCGGCGTGCTCGGCACCGCGCTCGGTGGCCGGGGCTTCGGTACCTTCATCGGTGCCACGGAAGGAGCGATGATCGGGGCGAACGCCAGCGAGGGCGGCTACGTCGGCCGCGCCTTCCACGTTTCCGTGCGCTTCGACGACGGCAGCCTGCGGACCTTCGTCTACCGCGACCAGCTACCTTTCCGCCCCGGCGAGTACGTCACGTGGACCGCGCAGGGACTGTTCCGCCGGCAGTGAGAACCACCCTTCTGTGAGGATGTCGTAGAACGCTGAAAGGACGGCCGCGCTGATCAAACAGGTCCCGAGCGCCTGCGTGCCTGGATCGTTCTTGGAGGTCTGGTCATGACGGGCGACACTAGCCCGCAAGCCGGTCACCACGTCCAGGCGAGAGCCACGCCAGCGCTACCGCGGCCGATCATCGGTACTGCGGCGATGTGCTGAGAGCGATTCAGCCGGCGGTCCAGAAACCACGAGTGGACCGGCGCGGTGAGCGTCGACGCCACGCCGACCGCGGTGCCGATGCCGAACGAGACCCAGGCGCTCTCCCACGCGCCGCGCCCGTAGCCAAGGTAAAGCAGGCCGGCGGTGTTGACGGCGAGGCCGCCAAGGATGTTCAGGAGCAAGGTGTTGCGCTCGCGGTGCGCGGCCTCGAGCAGCAACGCGTGCCGGGCCGTGGCGGAGGCGGGATGGCGATCGTGGCACAACCCCTCCACGTTGATACTGAGCGGATCGACGAGTTTTGCAATCACGCCGACCGTGGCCTTGGCGGCGGTCACGTACAATCCTGCGCGGGTGTCATTCTCGAGCCACTCATTCGAGGCAAACACGGCAATGCCGGCGCTACCCGCCGCCGCAATGGCGAACGTGGCGGTCCAGGCCAGGTTCCACTTGGCGGCCCGGCGGAAATCCTGGCAGACCGCGTCGTCGATCTCGCGCTCTCCGGCGCTGAGATCGACTGGCGCGGCCGTTGCGCTCCCCGCGCCGGCGACCACGACCGGCACGAGGACGCCGAGCCAGAGGAGAGAGCGCATGCGGAACAGTAGCACGCAAGCACGACGCTGGCGCTGGGGGAGGCCCCCCGTCTCGCCGGGAGCAAAAAATCGCCACCCGAGGAGGCCCTTGGGCGTGCTACATCAATTGTGGCCTTCGATGAGCACCGCCAGCTGCGTCCGAGAGACCTGGAACCTAACAGGCGACGACGCCTGGCGGACGCTCGCATCCACGGGCCGGATCAAGCTGATGCGTGATGCTTTCGTCCGCCTGCGCGCCGCCGACGGCTTCAGCCACTCGCGGTCCCTCGCGTTCGCCACGTCCCTCGTCTTCGTGCAGGGCTTGATCGCCCTCGTGGGGCTCGCGGTCGAGCTCGGGCAGGCCGGCTTCAACCGCACGATCCTGGGCGCCATCGAGAACGCCGTACCCGGACCAGTGGGAAGTCTCCTCATCAGGGTGTTCGCGCAGGCGCAACAGGTCGGCCTCGAGCACCGCTTCCTGCCGCTGCTGGTGGGGCTTGCTGGGACCCTCGTGACGGCGACGACCGCCACCGGGCAGCTCATGCGCGGGATCAACCGCCTCTACGGCGTCGAGAACGACGGGCCGTTCATCCACAAGTACACTCGCGCCCTTTTGCTCGCCGTCGTCGTGCTCGCGGCCCTCATCGGCGCCGGCATGATGCTGTCCGTGGGACGCGGCCTGTCCGGAGATGTTGGCGGCCATACTGCGCACCTCGCGTGGCACGTGATCCGTTG
>JADGRD010000545.1 GCA_017881285.1 Pseudomonadota bacterium
ACGCCTCGGTGACCACCGCGGTCGAGGCCACGCGCGGCGGGACCTTCGATTTCCTGCCCAAGCCCTTCACGCCCAACGAGATCAAGGCCGTCGTGCGCCGGGCGACGCGCGATCTGATTCTCAGCCGTCAGGCCAAAAAGCTGGCGGCGGAGCAGCGGCGTACGCGTTTCGAGCTCATCCGCGTGCTCGTGCACGAGCTCAAGGCGCCGCTCGGCGCGGTGGAGGGCTACCTCGCGTCGATCCTCGACGGGGTGGTCAGCGACGAGGAAACCATGCGCCGGGTGGTGACGCGCTCGATCGCTCGCATCCAGGGTATGCGCCAGCTCATTCTCGACCTGCTCGACGTGACCCGGCTGGAGGCCGGCATGAAGGCGCGCGTCTTCGCGCCGGTGCAGATGGTCGAGGTCGCGCGTGAGTGCGTGGATGCCTTGCGTGCGCAGGCGGAAGCGAAGAATCTCACCCTGGCGATTGGGGGACCGCCGGATCTGGCGCTGGTCGCCGTGCGGGGGGAGCTGGAAATCGTGTTCAACAACCTGCTCACCAACGCCATCAAGTACAACCGCGAAGGTGGCAGCGTCGAAGTGTCGCTGGGACGGCGCGAGGACATGTTCGAGATCGCGGTGCGCGACACGGGGTTCGGCCTGTCCCGCGAGGAAGCGGCCAAGCTGTTCAACGATTTCGTGCGCATCAAGAACGCCAAGACGCGCGGGATCGAGGGCTCGGGCCTGGGACTGGCCACCGTCAAGCGCATCGCCGGGCTGTACCACGGCGACGCCTGGGTGGCGTCCGAGCCCGACAAGGGCAGCACGTTCACCGTCACCCTCAAGGCAGAGCTACCCGAAAGGAGCGCGAAACCATGAACGATCATCGCATTGTGGGCATTCACGTCACGAATCGGGCCACGGCCGCCGGCCGCGTTCAGGAGATCCTGAGCGAGTTCGGCCGCAACATCCGGACGCGCTTGGGGATGCACGACGTTCACGAGGAGGGGGCATCGCCGAACGCGCTCATCCTCATCGAGGCGGTGGGCAGTCACCAGGAGATCGATGCTCTGTCCGACGAGCTGCGCCGCCTCCCCGGAATCCAGGTGCAGAGCATGTTCTTCTCTCATCCGGAGTAAACAGATGTTGCCGCTATCGAAGACACTCAGTCGGTGCGCCGAGGATTTCATCGATGATGCCCACCTCGAGCATCTCGCGAGCTCGGCGAGTCTGGTCGACGTAGGGCGGTTCCGCGCGGTCATCGCCAAGGCGCTCGACAAGCAGGCGCTGGCCGTCGAGGAAGCGGCCGTGCTGGTGCGCGCGCGCGATCCACAGTTGCGCGAGGAGGTCTTCGCGGCCGCGCGTGAGCTCAAGCAGCGCGTGTACGGCAACCGCATCGTGCTTTTCGCCCCGCTCTACCTCGGCAACCTGTGTGTGAACAACTGCGCGTACTGCGGTTTCCGTAACAAGAACAAGGACGTCGTGCGACGGACGCTGGGCATGGACGAGATCCGCAAGCAGGTCGCCGCCATGGAGGATCAGGGGCACAAACGCCTCATTGTGGTCTTCGGCGAACACCCACGCTACGACGCCGATTTCATCGCGAGTTGCATTCGTGACATCTACGACGTGCACAGTGGGCACGGCGAGATCCGGCGCGTGAACGTGAATGCGGCGCCCTTCGACCACGCGGGCTTTCGCACCATCAAAACTGCCGGCATCGGCACCTACCAGATCTTCATGGAAACCTACCACCACAAGACCTACGCTCGGGTGCACCCGGCCGGCACGCCGAAGAGCGACTATCTGTGGCGGATCGATGCCTTGAGTCGCGCCTACGAGGAGGGACAGGACGACGTCGGCATTGGCGCGCTCTTTGGCCTGGCTGACTGGCGTTTTGACGTGCTCGGCCTGGTCAGCCACGCCGTCTTCCTGAAGGATCGGTACGGGTGCGGCCCGCATACCATCAGCTTCCCGCGTTTGCGTCCGGCCTCGGGCATGGCGCTCGGGGAGAAGAACCTGGTCAGCGACGAGGATTTCAAATTCCTCATCGCGGTCCTGCGCCTCGCGGTGCCGTACACCGGGCTCATCCTCACCGCGCGCGAGACCGCCGAGCTGCGCCGGGCCGCGATGGAGTTCGGGGTCTCGCAGATCGACGCCGGCTCGTGCATCGAGCTCGGCGGCTATACCGAACAGACCTGCGGCCAGCGCATGGAGCGCGAACAATTCACCCTCGGCGACACGCGGCCGCTCGACACGGTCATTCGCGAGCTGACCCAGCAGGGGCACGTGCCCAGTTTCTGCACCGCTTGCTACCGCCTTGGCCGCACCGGCGAGCACTTCATGGAGTTCGCCATCCCCGGCTTCATCAAGCGCTTCTGTACGCCCAATGCGCTGACCACCTTCATGGAGTACCTGGTCGACTACGCGACGCCGGCAACCGCGGCCGCCGGCTTGGCGCAGATCCAGGCTGAGCTCGCGAAGCTCGAAGACTCGCCGATGAAGCAGGAGCTGGAAAAGCGACTGGCCCGCATCAGGGACACGGGCCAGCGCGATATGGTCTTCTAGATAGGGCGGACCTGCCTACGGCAGGTGGAGGCGCATGCTCGAGGTGTGGCAGCCAGACGAATTGCATCCCCCCTTCGTGATTGTCGTCGGCATGGTCTGGGTATCGGGGCACTTGCTGAGCACGACCGTGGCTGGGAAGGCAATCGCGCTGTTCGTGTAGAAGTTGCCCGAGCTTCCGGTGACCATCGTGATCTTCTTGCCGCCGTTGTCGGTAATGGTGACGGTCGCTCCCGAAACACCCGACCCACCGGTGGCGGTCGAATACACGGTTCCTGCGGCGGTCATTGCCGGAGACTGGCCAGAGCCGTGGCAGGAAACGCAGTCTTGCCCGGTGTTCATCCCGGAGGGCCCTCCGCTGGCGGCGGGAACGCACGCAGTTGTCGCGCCACCCGTGCCGGCCGCACCGCCCGTGCCGGTGGCGCCGCCGGTTCCCGTGGCTCCGCCGGTGCCGTTCGCGCCGCCCGTCCCTGGGCTGGCAGCGTCGTTCCGGCGCGTGTCGGCCGCGCCAGCATCGCTACTCCCGCCGGCTCCACCCGTCGGGCTGGCATCGGGAGGTCCCCCGCCGCCTGCCCCAGTGGTGCGGCCACCCGTGCCGGGAGCTCCCCCACTGCTGCCGCTGGTCGAACCGCCGGTGGCGGTCGTGGTTCCGCCTACACCGGACCCGGTCGTGCCACCGCTGGCGGATCCGCCGGAACCGCTGCTGCTGGTCCCGGTGGTGCCGCCGCTCGCCGTGCCGGTCGTACCGCCCGTGGCAGTGCCCGAAGAGCCGCCGGAACCGCTGGTGGTGGAACCACCGCTACCCGTCGAGCCGCCGCTGGCGGCTGGGCTGGCCTCGCGCTTGCTGTTCGCGATGGAGCTTCCGTAGTTGCAACCGACAAGGGAAAGCATCAGGACAAAAATGGTCTTTTTCATGTTGTCTTCGCACCTCCAGGCTCGTGGCGGCAGGCAGCCCATGTGGATTATGGAATTAAGACTCCCATAGTCCGATATGGGATGCAAGCTGCTGGGAGGTGGTTTCGACGGTTAGGGGGCTAGGTTTGGCGCGCCGGGCGAATCGGATCGGGCGCTGGAGCGTGGTAGAGGGTGGAAGATGACGCCCCATCCGCCCGGTGACCTGCAAACCCGCGCCGCCGCCTACTTGCGCGGCGCGCAGGAGCGCATCGTGGCCGGGCTGGAGGGCC
>JADGRD010000546.1 GCA_017881285.1 Pseudomonadota bacterium
GAAAACGGCGTGCTCTTCTGTCACGGCTCGCCGGTCAGCGTCGAGGAGTTCGACTACATCTTCGCGCGCGACCAAGCCGCCCAGTGTCTCGGTATCTGGGAGCGGCTACCGCAGCTCACCCTCATCGGCCATTCGCATCTGTGCAAGGCCTTCGCCATCAACCCCAAGCACGAGGGCTCGCAGGAGGTGGTGACGCTCAAGTTCCACCTGCGCGACGGGTGGAAGTACATCATCAGCGTCGGTTCCGTCGGCCAGCCGCGCGATTTCGACCCGCGCGCCAGCTACACCATCTTCGACACCGAGAGCAAGACCTTCGAATTCAAGCGCGTCGAGTACGACACCAAGACCGCCGCGAGCAAGATCCTGGCCTCGGATCTGGAGCCGAACTTCGGCACCAGGTTGTTCCTCGGGATTTAGTCCCCCTTGCTGACGTCGATGCCAGTGGCGCGGGTGAGGGCGGCGGCGGCGATGTTGTAGTCGTAGATGCTCTGCGCGTAACGGACACGCGCCTGAAAGAAGGCCATGAGCGCGTCGGAGAAATCCTTGGCCTCGGCCAGGCCCACGGCCAGGTTCTGGGCCACGGCGGCGATCCACTGCTTGCCCGCCTTCTCGCCCTTCTGCACGACCTTTATGCGCTCCTCCGCCTCCTTGAGCTCGGTGTGGGCCTTCTCGACCTCGAAGGAAATCCCATTAAGCGCCTCGCGCTTCCGTTGCTCGGCCTCTTCGGCCTCGGCGTGGAGCTTGGAGGCCCGCGCGTTCTTCACGAACAGGTCCAGCGGCATGTGAAACCCGGCGGAGATCGCGGCACCGAGGGCGTGGTAGGGATCGTTGTAGAAGGCGTTCTTGGGGGTGTCGATGCTGCTGGCATAGGCGTAGGCCGCGCTGCCGACCAGCACGAAGTCGGGGTACTGCTTGCGGGTTTCGAGCTGGGCGAGCGCACGCTTGGCCGCCACCATGTGCTGCAGGGCTTTGACCTCGGGGCGCGAACGCAAGGCTGCTTCCTCGTATTGATCAATCGAGCGGTCGGGGATGGCCAAGGCTCCCAGGGCATCCTCGTCCACATCCAGATCCGCCGGAGCATCGGGGCCGATGAGGGCGCGCAAGCCACTGCGCGCGAGATCGGCGCCGCGTTTGGCCTCCAAAATACGAGCGTCGATCTCGGCGCGCATCGTACGCAGGCGCAGGCGATCGGTTACCGACGCGTCACCGCTCCCATCCGCCAGTTCCTCCTCGATCTTCTTTTGCGCCTGATCCAGGAAGCCGCTGCCCTCGTCGAGGGTGGCCGAGATCTCGCGCGCCAGCTTGGCCGCCCAGAAGGCCTTGCGCACGTTGAGCTCGAGATCGGCCATGAGCCCGATTTGGCGCTCCTGCGAGGCCTTGACGCCCGATTCCGCCGCCGCCACGCCGGCCGAGAGCTTGCCGAAGGTGTAGACGGGTTGCACCAGCTTCAGCTCGGTGCGCGTGAAGACGCCAGCCGGGGTGATTGCCCGCAGGAAGCCTGACGGGCCGGTGCCGATGGCTTCGGTACCGGTGTTCTGGCAATTCAGCTCATTCCGCGTCTTGCCGTCCGCCTCGTAGCAATGGACCTCCGGTGCCTGCGACACCATGGAGTTCAGCTCGCCCGTCGGAAGGTAGCTTCGCCTGGCTTCGAGCAACTGCGCCTCGATGCCGGCGGTTGCTTGCGCGCCAGCGGCCAGACCGGGATTTTCCTTCCTGGCCATGTCGAGGATCTCGTCGAGCGTATAGGGCTTGGCCCCAGCCGGAGCCGGTAGGAGCAGGCCAGCAGACAGGAGGAGGATTGCGAGCAGGGTTGGTTTCGTCATGGCACCCCGAGGAGTCCTTGGATTCACAAAGAATCGCATGATACCGCACCCCGGCGCTAGCCATGGGGACAGGCGCGCCTCAGAATTGTTCCACCCAGCCGACGTCCAATGGCGTCATGAAGGAGGAAACCATGTCCGGGACAAGCGAGCTTGAGGCCCTTCGCGAATCCGCGGTGTTCGTCGACGGTGAAGGACACGAAATCCTGCGCGCGACGGGCAACGATCGCGTGGGTTTCCTGCACAGGATCACCTCCGGCAAGGTTGCGGGCGTCGAGGTAGGGCAGGGCAGCCGGACCCTCTTGCTCGACGTGCGGGGCCATGTGCTCGCCAGCCTACTCGTATTCGTGCATGCGAAAAGCTTGCGCCTGCTCGTTCCCGGCGGGCAGGGCGCGGAGGTCGCGGCCGGGCTGGCGAAGTTCGCCATCATGGATGATTTCCAGATCGCGCCCGAGGCGGAGCTGGCGTCGCTCGCGGTGCTTGGTCCGAAGGCCGGGCTTGCGCTCTCCGGGGTGGGTGTGCAGGCAGCGCCATCCTTGCTGGCGGCTCCGCTCTTTGCTCACGAGGAGGTCACGAGCGATACCTCGGGTCCGCTCTGGATCGCGCACGGCCGCAAGTGCGGCGCGGATGGCCTCTGTGTGGTCACGACCCGTGCCCGCCGCGACGCCCTCGTCGCGGCCCTGCGGGCGGGCGGCACCTTGCAACTCCCGGCTGAGCTCGTCGAGGCCGCGCGCATCACCGCGCTCGAGCCCGCGCCCGGCCATGAGATCACGCCGGAGCGCTTCCCCGTCGAGGTTGGCCTGGGTGCGGCCATCGATCACACCAAGGGCTGCTACGTGGGCCAGGAGACCATCGTGCGCATGCGCGATCGGGGGACGGTTCGCAAGCGTCTGGTGCTCCTGCGGTCATCCGGGAGCGACCTACCCACCGTTGGCGACAAGATCGCGGCCGAGGGCCAGCCTAGCGCTGGCCAGGTCACGAGCGCCGCGCGTCTTCCGGGCGAGCGGCCGGTGGCGCTGGCCATGCTCACCAACACGGTCCCCGTGGGTGCCGCCGTCGCTATCCAGCACGCGGGCGCCGAGCTCCCCGCCGAGGTTGCCGCCGAGTCCCCGCCCTGGGGCTAGCCCAGAGGCGGCTACGCGTCCGCGCCGGCGCTCTGGCGGTCGGAGAGCACGGACCACAGCACGCCGGCCATGGTGATGACGCCTCCCAGAGCGCCACGCCAGCTCACCTTCTCGCCGAAGAAGGCGATGCCTCCCGCCATGGCCAGCACCACCGTGGCCTGCTGGATGATGCCGATGCCGACCGCGGTCAAGCGGCCCAGCGCGGAGGTCATCAGGATCTGCGCCCCGACGCTCAAGAGGCCGCACACGACCAGCAAGGCCCAGTCATGCGCGGTCGGCGCGAGCCACGCGCCGAAGGGCGGCAGCACCGTCGGCAGCGTGGCGAACAGGCCGACCGTGGTGAAGGAGGCGAAGACCGTCCAACTGCTCTCGCTCGGCGTGCCGTCCGGGCTCGGCATGCGCGTGGCTCGAATGGAGGTGATGGCCATGCCGGACAACACGGCCGAGAGGGTCGCGGCCAGTGCCCAACCGCCTAGGCGCCACCCTTGGGACTGTCCGCTCGTCACCAGGGCCACGCCGACGAGGGTCATGGCCAGGGCCACAAAGGCGTGCTGGCGCGGGCGCTCGCCGAGGAAGAACCATGCGAAGATCGTCGACCACACCGGCGAGGTGTAGTTGAGCAGGGTGGCGGTGCCGACGCCGATCTTCTCGATGCTGGCGAAATAGAGCAAGACCGCGGTACCGCCGAACACCCCGCGCGAGAGCAGCCAGCCCCAGCGCCGGGGCCTGAGCTGGACCCGAAGGATCACCAGGAGAAACAGCACCACGACCACGCCGATCGCGAAG
>JADGRD010000547.1 GCA_017881285.1 Pseudomonadota bacterium
ATCGCGATCGCGGGCACCCCGAAGGGGCCCCCAAATCGGGGCAGGAGGGACGCTCGGGCCCTCGGTTCGCCCACTCGCGGCCGGGAATGGTATCGTGGGGCGAGGGTGGTTAGCGCGGCGCCGATCTCGGAAACCCAGCGGACGCGAGCCCGGCCGGGCTTGCGCGCACAGATCATGCTCGGCATGACCGTGGTCACGCTGGTCGCGATTCTCACCACGGGGTACATCGCGCTGTGGGCGGCCGGTGACAGCCTCCGCGTGCAGCGCGAGGCCATGGCCGCGACCCTGGCCGCGGCCGTGTCGCGCACGGTGGCCGCGGAATGGGCCATCCCTGGCGCGGATGCTGGTCCCGGCAAGCGGGCGAACCTGCGCACGCTGCTGCGGTCGCTGTGTGAAAGCACCGGCGTGGTCGGATTGTCGGTGATCGGCCCGGATCTTGGCGAGATCGCCTCGTGGCCACCGCGCAAGGAAGGCGACCGTGACGCCAGCGTGCTGCGCACGGCCCTGGCAGGCGGGCCGCCCGTCGTCAATTACCGGCCCGAGCCGCAGGGCCGCGACACGGAGCTACTCGCCTATGCCCCCATCGATCTGGCCGGGCGCGCGGCCGGCGCCGTGCGCGTGACCCTCGCGGGCACGGAGCCGACCCAGGCGGTGCTGCGGCGGTCGGGCTGGGTCCTCCTCCTGCTCGCCATCGCGGACGCGCTCCTGGTGCTGGGGCTGGGCCTCTTCGTGCTCACGCAGCTCGTGGTGCGGCCGCTCGGGCAATTGCGGCGAGCGACCGCCTCGATGGCGGCCGGCGATCTCGAGCCGCGCATCGCCGAGGACGGCCCCAAGGAGTTCGCCGCGCTCGCCTCGGCCTTCAACCGGATGACCGTGTCCCTGGCGAACCAGCGCGAACAGATCATCCGCACCGAGAAGCTGGCGTCCGTCGGACAGCTTGCCGCGGGCGTGGCCCACGAGATCGGCAACCCGCTGGCCGCCATCCTGGGCTACGTGGATATCCTGCGCGCCGACGCGGCCGGCAAGGGGGAGCTGCCCACGGCCGAACGCCGGGACGCGCTCGACCGGGTCAAGGCCGAAACTCAACGCATCCATCGCATCATCCGCGAGCTGCTCGAGTTTTCGCGTCCCAGCCACGAGGATCCCGTGGCCACGGATCCGCTGCGTCTGGTGGAGTCCACGCAGGCCCTGTTGGCTCCGCAGGGCCGGTTCCGCGATGTTCGACTGGTAACCGCGGGCGGCGAGACGTGGCCGCAGGTGCTGGTCTCACCGGGCCGCTTGGCGCAGGTGCTGGTGAATCTGCTGCTCAACGCCGCGGACGCGATGGCGGGCAAGGGCACCATCGTGGTCGCGTGCGAGGAGGCGGAGGGCAAGGTGGTCCTCACCATCGCCGACGAGGGGCCGGGCGTCGCCGCGGAAGATCGGCGCAAGATCTTCGACCCGTTCTTCACCACCAAGCCCGTCGGTCAGGGCACCGGCCTTGGCCTGTCGGTCAGCCGCTCGATCGTCGAGAGCTTCGGCGGCACCCTGGAGCTCGCCCCGGCCGCGGCAGGCCAGGGCGCGAAGTTCGTGCTGACCTTGCCGAGGGTGGGAGGCGTGCTGCTCTAGCGGGGACTCCTGGGGCGGAGGCCGCGACGGCTACTGCCTTCGAACGGGTTTCGGTCCGCGACTTGCCCAGCGATGGGGCGCCTGCCTCGAATTAGCCAGCCGGGCCGGCCGCGCCCGCGTGTGGTAGCACCTTGCCATGACCCATCGGATCAGGAAGGCGCGCGAGGAAGATCTGGCCACCATCGGTCGGCTGGCCGGCCAGCTCGTGCGCATGCACCACGCGTGGGATCCCTTGCGTTGGATGATGCCGGAAGGGATCGAAGAAGGTTACGCGCGCTTCTTCGCTAGCCAGATCGACAATCTCGACGCGGTCCTCCTCGTCGCGGAGAACGACCTCGGCGAGGTGGTCGGCTACGTCTACGCCGCCCTCGAGCCACGGAGTTGGGCCGATCTCCGCGAGGCGTGCGGGAAACTTCACGACCTGTTCGTGGCCACCCACGCCCGCCGCCAGGGCATCGGCAAGGCCCTCACGCTCGAGGCTATGGCCCGCCTGCGCGACCTGGGGGCCCCGCGCGCCGTTCTGACCTCCGCCTGGCAGAACCGGGAGGCCCACACCCTCCTCCGCTCGCTCGGCTTTCGCGAAACCATGCTCGAGATGGCCAGGGAGCTCGGCGCAGGGCAGGGGAATTGAGCCATCCCTCCTCTTGCCGAACGACGGGCTGGTGCTAGCTTTCCGGCCATGGCAACCCTAGGCATCATCGGTGCAGGCATGATCGGAAGCCAGCTCGCTCGGCTCGCGGTCAAGAACGGCGATCAGGTCGTCATCAGCAACTCGCGCGGCCCGGCGACTCTGTCGGCCTTGGTCGCGGAGCTGGGGCCGAAGGCGTGCGCCGCGACGCCCGCCGAGGCGGGCGCAGCCGGGGACATCGTCGTGGTGACCGTGCCGCTCAAGGCATATCGGACGATCCCCGTCGAGCCTCTGGCCGGCAAGATCGTGATCGACACGAACAACTACTATCCACAGCGCGACGGTCACATCCCCGAGCTCGACAACGAGTCGACCACCACGGCGGAGTTGCTCCAGAGGCACCTGCCAACCTCCAAGGTCGTCAAGGCGTTCAACCACATTTACGCCGCCGCGCTGACCGTCGAGGGGCAGCCGGCCGGCAGCAAGAATCGCCGGGCCCTGGTCATCGCGGGAGACGACGAGAAGGCCAAGGCAACCGTCGGCGCCCTCATCGACAAGTTCGGCTTCGATGTGGTGGACGCGGGGCCGCTGCCGGAAGGTTGGCGAATCCAGCGCGACACCCCTGGCTACGGTCCGCGCAGGACCGCAAAGGAGCTGCGCGGCGATCTAGCGGCGGCCAAACGCTATGCGGAAATGAAGACGTAGAAGGCGCTCAGCGCCTCGCCCCACATTTCAAGGCCGCGGCAGCGGCCATATTGCCTCGCCCCGCACCGCGGGCGAGGGCGCGGCGAAGCCGCGGGGGGTGGGGCAGGGCGGGGTGGACCCGAAGTGCCCGTTGGCTGAGAGGCCGACGCGCAAAGCGCGTCCGGTGAGGGGCACCCCACAACCCCCTTGCCTTCCCTGCAGCTCGGGGGCGATGCTGAAGTAAAGCCCGGCGGAGGCCTGAAATCCAAGGATCTCAATGACCACGGTTGCCGCGATCAAGCTCCTGACCTTCCTCGAGTCGATTCTTCTCGGCCTGCTGGCGAACCGGGAGGAGCCCGCCAGCAAGTCGAACGGGGCCTTCGTCCGGTACATTTTGTTCGTCGCCGCCGGCTCTCTCGTCGAATTCATGCTGGTCGCGAGCCCGAGCGAGCGGATGTTCCTGTTCTGGAAGCAGTTCGATTTCTTCATGTTCTTCGCCGTCGCGGCGTTCTTCCAGTTCAGCCTCATGCTGCGCGGATACGCGTGGGCCCGCACCCGCCGGTTTAACCTGGCGCTCTACGGCGCGGTTTCGGTGGTCGCCATCGTCGAGGGTTTCGTGATGAGGCCCGAGCGAGTGGTGCCGGGAGCCTGGTCGTTCTCGTTGGAATACCAGCACCGCTTTTTCCATGTTCATTCGATCTTCGTGCTTGGCGGCAGCGTGCTGGCGGTCGTGACCGTGGTCGTGCTGGGGGCGTGCGTTGCCCATGCCAAGGACCGCCGCAGCCGGGTCCAGGCGGGCATCTTC
>JADGRD010000548.1 GCA_017881285.1 Pseudomonadota bacterium
AGCGCCGGGGCACCCGCGACCGGACCTGGTCCCACCTCTCGCCGTCGGGCAGCTGGGCCCGCGGGTCACCCGGACAAGCGGTCACGGCTTGCCGGTAGTGTTCCTGCGCCGCGGCGGGCTGCCCGGTCTTCTCGGCGAGGCGGCCGGCGGCCAGTTCGGCCGCGCCCTTTTCCTCGGGCGTGGTCGCGTTGGCGATCCGCCCCGCCAGGTGCTCGGCCAGCTCGGGGTGGCGGCCCGCCGCCGCGAGCACGCGTTCGAGCCCGCGATCGGCGCGGCGATTGTGCGGATCGAGCTCCAGGCTGCGGCGCAGGAGCGCCTCGGCCTCGTCGGTGACGTTGCGATGGCGCAGGAGTAGCTCGGCTTCCTCGGCGAAGATGGCCGCGCCCTCCGGTCCCTGGCCCGCTTCCACGGCCCTTACCGACAACGCCTCCGCCTGCTCTTGCCAGCTCGTCTCCTCGGCGTCGAGATCCTTGAGCAGAGCCGTGGCCGCCTCGTGCTCGGCGACGAGCTGCAAGGCTTCGCGGAGGGATTCGCGCGCGGGCTCGAACTGCCACAGCTCGCCCCATTCGAGCCGCGCCTTCAGCACGAGAAGATCCGCGCGCGCCCCCGGCTCGCGCCGGAGCGCGAGCTCGGCGTCGACGAGCAACAGGCACAGGCTGGGGCAGTTGGCTTCCTCGTGGATGGCGCGCTCGGCGGCGAGAGACTTCGCCACCTCCTCGGATGCGCCGCCGGCCGCGGCGGACTGGCTCAATCCCGCAAGAGTCTCCCGGGCTTTGCCATCCTCCGGGTCCAGTCGCAAGGTCTCAAGGGCAATGGAAAGGTCGTTGGTCATGTGGGAAATCCAAGCCTCCGCGCCGGTCAGGTAGCCTCCGGACAGGCCCTCGACTATAGCTCCGAACCCGGCCCCGGTATCGGGAAACCCGCGCGCCGCGTACGCTTTTCCCGGCGGAAGGGGAAGGACGGGCAAGGGCACCCGCCACCCCCGATTTTCGCCTTTCGCGGTTCCCGCCCGGCCCGCCTCTGTGTATGCTGCCCGCTGCTTTCTATTCCCCCGAACCGGAGGCCCCACCATGAAGACAGGGATGACTGGGAAGACAGGAACCGCCTTGCTGATCCTCTCGGCCGCGTTGGCGGCAGCAGCTTGTAAGCAAGAGGCCGAAGGCCCCAAGCCGTGCTGCACGCAGATCGACATACCAGCCGGCGTAGCCAAGTTTGCCGTCGTGGCCGACGATGTGACTGGGCCCTCCGATGGACAGAAGGTCATGATGAAGCTGGGCCTGCTCCAGCCCGTCAAGCGTGAACAAATCTACGGGCCGATGAAGGTACTCTACGCCAACGTCATGAAGCGCACGGCGTTCGAGCCCATCCACTTCGAGGGCTGGTTCTACGCCTCGGAGTCGGATGCCCGGGCCGGCAACGAGGGCAACGCCATCGCCAAGATCGTCCGCGAGCAGACCGACCATGGCCCCAAGTGCGAGAACCGGATCAAGTATAACTTCGCCGAGCAGGTCGACCGCGCCTTCATCCACAGCACGCGCGGCGAGCAGGAGCTGCAGGAGGATCTGAACGACACCTGCCACATCGGCGAGAAGAAGAAGGTGGCCCGCTACGACGAGAAGTTCGCGCACAAGACGACCTACAAACTCGACGCCGGCAACCAGGCGGTCGAGATCTCCTACCCCTACCTTGAGATGGGCAAGGACGAGTTCGTGGCCGACCTCAAGACCAATTCGGCCATGGCGGCCTGGGCCGAATTCATGACCAGCATGTTCAGCCAGGCCGAACAGCTCAAGTCCCTGACCTTCGTCGGCATCCACAACGAGGAACCGGTGGTCAAGATCTCCGTCTCGCGCGAGCAGTTCGACAACATCCTCGCCCGCTTGCAGGAAACCATCGCGTCCCACGCCGCCATCACCTTCCAGACCATCGGCATGGGCGCCAAGACGAGCGAGGCGGCCGAGAAGGAGCAGGAGCAGTTCAAGAGCAAGACCTACAAGGACGCTTTGGGCAAGCTGCCCAAGGAGCAGGTCACGATCTCGCCCAAGCTCAAGTGGGTGGGCGGCTGGAAGGATTCTCTCCACAAAGAGCGCGGAGGGAAAAAAGGCCGGAAATAGCGCGGTTCGGATCTGGGAGCCGGGCTCCCTTTCGCTTTTCGGCGGCTGCCCTGAGGTGAACGCTATCGAGGCGGGATCCGGATTTTCACCACAGAGTCTGCGCCGCTGGCTGTGGCCAGATCCTTCGTGGCAAGAACGGCCGCCCCTCTCCCGTCTCGCTTCGCGAGCCGACCTCTCCCCGCTGCGCGGGGCGAGGTTTCAGGTCAGAGCACAGAGGGCACAGAGGCCGGAGGGGAAGGGGTTCGGATCCTGAGTCCGGCCGCCATCTTCTTGTTCGCGACCTGACATGAGGAGAGCGCCCTTGGACCCGAGCTCTCGGATTGGTCAGCCCTTCGCGGAATGCCTCCGGTTCGCGGTGTCATCCGGCGCGGCCATCGCGGAGCGATTGCCCAACGGCCCGCAAAATGGCGAAGGGTCCGGACCTTGCGATCCGAACCCTTCCTTTCTCCGTGCCCTCTGTCTTCTGTGTGCTCTCTACGGTGAAGGCACTACTGATATAGGAAGACCACTTCGACGCGGTGGTTGCTGGCGCGGCCGGCGGCGGTGCGACCGTCGCCGACGGGCTCGGCCCCACCCTGCCCGCTGGCCATCATGCGCCTGACGTCCACGCCACGGGTCACCAGGGCGTTGAATACCGTTTGCGCGCGGGCGCCGGACATCGCCAGGAGAGCGGACGGCTGGCCGCCCCGGCTGTCGGTATGCCCGACGATCTGCACGGGGAAATCCTTGTAGTCCGGCTTCCGGATCAGTTCGGCGATCGGATTGAGCACGCCGTCTTTTCCAGGGGAAATCACCGTCTGCTTTTTGACGAACAGCATGTCCGAGGGTATCGCGATGATCACGCGCTGGAGCGAGCCACGCACGTCGCGGCGAGTACTGACTCCCGGGATGCGGCTGGCCTCGGCGAACAGGCCGTCGGCCTTCTTGCGATTCTCATCGGCCTGTGAGTCGCGGGCATAGCTTGGCTTGGCCGCGGCGGCCGCATCGTCGGCCGTCTTCTTGGCGATGCCGGCGCTCGACTGGGCCTGCTCCATCTGCCCGGCCTGGAATTCCATCTGGGCCTTGGCCAGAATTTGCGCCGCCGACTTGTAGAGCTCCGGCGCGTATTTCGCCGCATTGACCGTCTCGGCGGTCTTGATGGCAAGCTCGGCATCGGAAATCCGGTCGCCGGTATCGGCGCGCAGCTTCTCCTGCGCCAACTTGTCCTCGTTGGCCTTCTTGTCCACGGCCATCTGAGCAGTCAGCGCCTTCATTTCCTCGTTCTGATGGGCGGCCTTGCTGAGCAGGCCGATTTTTTCGTTCTCGTCCTCCAGATCCTTCCGCACCTTCTCTTGCTCCTCCGCGGTCGCCGCGAGGGCGTCCTCGGCGTCGCCGATGCGGACATTGGACTTGTCCTGATCGGCCAGGGCGAGGGCGTGCCGGAAGAAGATCTGGCCCAGGAGAGCGTGGTTGACCGACTCGTTGAGATCGTTGCTCTGCCACTTCTCGGTGGCCGCCGCGTAGGACTTGTCGGCCTTCTTGCACAGATCGGGCGCCTTCTTTCGCGCCGCCGGCATGGCCGGATCGGCGCGCAGCTTTTCCAGCGCGTCCAGCTCGCGCGGCTTGGG
>JADGRD010000549.1 GCA_017881285.1 Pseudomonadota bacterium
AGCCAGCAAGTGACGCACGTCGGGATCCTCGGTCCCCAGGCCTTCCAATACCTTCACGAGGTCGGCCACTCGATCGCGTTGCGCGCGGATCTGGACCTCCCTGACCTGGGGCGACGCCATGACCTCACGCACGAGATCCTCGTCGAGCCGTGGGGCGACGCGCTCGAGGAGAAGTCTTGCCCTGGCGAGTCGCGCCTTGGAGCCCAGCCGCATGCCCATCCCGAATTCGGCGGCGTCCTCGAACAGGGAGTTGTTCCACGCCGGCCCGCGCCCGTTGCGATCGACGGTCCAGGGAGTCGTCGGCAGGTTGCCGCCGTAGATGGATGAGCAGCCGGTGGCGTTGGCGACGACTATCCGGTCGCCGAACAGCTGCGAGACGAGCTTGACGTAGGGCGTCTCGCCGCACCCGGCGCAGGCTCCGGAGAACTCGAAGAGAGGCTCCAGCACTTGTGAACCTCGCACGGAGGCGCGTGGTATCAGGTCCCTGGCGAGTGTCGGGATCGCATCGAAGAACGCCCAGTTCTCGCGCTCCGCGGCACGGTGCTCCGTCGCCGGCTCCATGCCGATGGCCTTGCGTCGCACCTCGGCGTTGCTTCTCGCCGGGCAGACGTTGACGCAGACACCGCAACCGGTGCAGTCGTCGGGCGACGCCTGGATGGTCAGTTTGTAGCCGGGCAGTTCCTTGGCCCGGAAGTCCTTGGAGCGGAAGCCCTCGGGTGCGCCCTCGAGGTGCGAGGGCTCGTACACCTTCATGCGGATGACGGCGTGAGGGCAGACGAGCGAGCACTTGCCGCAGTCGATGCACAGGCTCGGGTCCCAGATGGGCATCTCCCGGGCGATGCCCCGCTTCTCGTACTTGGTGGTGCCGGTGATGAAGGACCCGTCCACCGGGAAGGCGCTGACGGGCAGGCTGTCCCCCTCGTTGGCCAGCAGCTGGACGGTCACGCGCTTGACGAACTCGGGGGCATCGTCTGGCGCAGTGATCCCCGCAACCTGGCCGCACTCCACCACCTCGGGCACCTTCACTTGGGCGAGCTCCTGCAGCGAGCGGTCGATGGCCGCGAAGTTCCTCGCCACGATGACGGGGCCACGCTTCCCGTATGCCTTCTCGACAGACTCCTTGATGCGGGCCACCGCCTCGTCGGCCGGCAGGACGCCGGACAGGGCGAAGAAGCAGGGCTGCATCACCGTGTTGATGCGGCCGCCCAGGCCCTCCTCAACGGCGATCCTGTCGGCGTCGATCACCCAGAACTGCATATGCCTGCGGACGAGCAGTTCCTGGACCGTGGTGGGGAGCTCGCACCAGACGTCATCGGCCGGGTAGGGGCTGTTGAGCAGGAAGGTACCGCCTTCCCTGACGTGCCCGAGCACCTCCATCTTGCCGAGGAGGCCAAACTGGTGACAGGCGACGAAGTCTGCGCGCTCGATGAGGTAGCTGGAGCGGATCGGGTTGGGGCCTACGCGCAGGTGCGAAATGGTGACGGAGCCCGCCTTCCTGGAGTCGTAGACGAAGTACCCCTGCGCGTACAGGTCGGTGTTCTCGGCGATGATCTTGACGGAACTCTTGCTGGCGCCGACGGTCCCGTCCGAACCCGTCCCGAAGAACACCGCTTGCTTCTCTCCAGCCGGGCGCGGGTAGCGGAACTCCGTGTTCGGCGCGAGGCTGAGGTGCGTGACATCGTCGGTGATCCCGACCGTGAAGTGGCGTTTCGGGTCCGCCGCCGCGAGCTCGTCGAAGACCGCCTTGGCCATCCCCGGGTTGAACTCCTTCGACGCCAGGCCGTAGCGACCGCCGATCACCCGCGGCAGGCGCGCGAAGCGCGGTTCCGCCGAGTCCGTGTTCTCGGCGAGGGCCGCCAGGACGTCGAGATAGAGCGGCTCCCCGAGTGCACCCGGCTCCTTGGTCCGGTCGAGGACGGCGATGGCGCGCACCGTCGGCGGCAGGGCGGCGACGAGTTGCTCCGCGGGGAACGGGCGATAGAGCCTCACCTTGAGCAGTCCCACCGGTTCGCCGCCGGCGGCCAGCGTCTCCATCGTCTGTTCCGCCGCGCCGATCCCGGAGCCCATGAGGACGACGACATGCTCGGCATCGGGCGCCCCCTCGTATTCCACCAGCCCGTATGAGCGGCCGGTCTGCCGCTCGAACGCCGCCATGGACTCGGCGACGATGCCGGGGGCGTCGCGGTAGAAGGAATTGCCGGCCTCGCGCCCCTGGAAGAACGCGTCGGGATTCTGCGCAGTCCCGCGCACGAGCGGCGCATCGGGGGTGAGTGCGCGGCCGCGGAACGCGAGGATCTCGTCCTCGGACACCAGCGCCCTGATGTCGTCGTCGCCCAAGAGGACGATGCTCGCGATCTCGTGAGAGGTGCGAAAGCCGTCGAAGAAGTGGATGAACGGGACGCGCGAGCGCAATGTAGCCGCGTGCGCGATGAGGGCGAAGTCCTGGGCCTCCTGAACCGAAGCGGAAGCGAGCATCGCCCAACCTGTCGTGCGTGCGTGCATGACATCGCTGTGGTCACCGAAGATCGAGAGCGCGTGCGTTGCCACGGTGCGGGCCGAGACGTGGATCACGGCCGGCGTCAGCTCGCCGGCGATCTTGAACATGTTGGGGATCATCAGCAAGAGCCCTTGCGAGGCCGTGAAGCTGCTCGACAGCGCGCCTCTCTGGAGCGCGCCGTGCAGCGCGCCGGCGGCGCCCGCCTCTGACTGCATCTCGACCACGTCCGGCACCGTACCCCAGAGGTTCGGCTTCCCGGCCGCGGCCCAGACGTCCGCGGCCTCACCGATCGGCGAGGATGGCGTGATCGGGTAGATGGCCAGCACTTCACTGAGAGCGTAGGCGACGCGTGCGGCGGCCTCGTTCCCGTCGACAGAGGTCCACTGCTCGCTCACGATGTGCCTCCCGGATTGGTGTCTCCACCGATGACTATGGGCTCATGGCACGGCGCGGACAACGTTGTGAACACTCCGGTCAGAGCCGAGCCGCGGCCCGTCGCGGCCCCGCATGTCGCCCCCACCGCGGTCGCTCTCTGCGTGACAGGCGTGGTCACATCCCGTCTAGCAGCGCAGCGCGAGGCACAACCCGTCCCTTTCCGGGGAATGCCCTGGCAGGAATGCAAAGAGGGACACCGGCCTCCATCCACTGTCGCTGAAGATGGCCTGGCTGAAGGAGTCCGCTTCGGGAAAGGCGATGTTGTCGGCCACCAGCAACCCTCTCGGTCGCAACAATCGATGGCATTCGGGCAAAGCGCGGGCGTAGTCCGCTTTCTCGATGTCCATGAAGATGACGTCGAATGGGCCGGCCATCCGGGTCAGGTGGGCGAATGCATCGCCGCAGATGACGTTCGCTTGCTTCGCGAGGCCGGCACGTTCCAGGTTCTTGCGTGCTCGGGCGGCGAGCTGAGGGTCGAGCTCCAGCGTTGTCAGCATACCCTCGTTCATGGCACAGGCGCGGGCGAGAAAGATGGCGGAGTAACCCGTGGCGGTTCCGAGCTCAAGAATGGCGCCGGCGTCGACGGCTCGAGAAAGGACGAACAGAAGCTCACCGACCACCGGGCCCACAATCGGAATGTGCTCCGCTACGGCCTCCATCTGCAGTTCTTGCAGCAGCTGGTCTTCTTTGAGAGCAAACTGGCTGAAATAGGCTTCCGGTTCGTCCACGATCTTTGACATGGCAGCCCCCTTCCGAACATTCTAAGCTTGTAGCGCGCGAAGACGCG
>JADGRD010000550.1 GCA_017881285.1 Pseudomonadota bacterium
TGCGCTTGCTGCGATCCACGAAGTACACCCCGTCCTCCACCCGGTCGAGAATGATCTCGAAGATCGACATGTCGAATTCGAAATCAGGGGCGAGCGGGAGGCGAACCCTCGGCGTCGCCCAGTCCACCGCAATCGGGACGGGACGCGAGGGCTCATCGATGATCGCGGATGGAATGTTTTTGGCAGGCACGGAGTACTACCGTTCTCGGCAGATCTCGGCGATAGGATAAGCGGCAAGCGTTTCGTGCACCGATCCGCTCGCATGGAGAGTACTCTTGTAGAGCCGGAAGCAACCTACATCCCACTCCGGGCCGCGATAGTTTGCATGCCGCGCTAGGTAGTGCGTCAGACTTTCGTCGGGTTTGCCGGGAAAGCGTGCCAGAGTGAGATGGGGGTGGAATTCCTTCCTCTCTTCCAGGGGCTCCTCGCTGCGCGAACGACTTAGTGCGCTATCGATTTCGTGCTTCAGCCGGACCAGTGGCCCGGCCGGTTCGAGTCCCAGCCACAGCACCCGCGGTCTGCGGGTGGCGGGAAAGACCCCCACGCCGGCGAGAGCCAGGTGGAGCGATGTCGCCTTCACGGTGGCCAGGCGCTGGCGAATTTCCGGCAACTCCTCGTCGGGGGTTGCGCCCATGAAACGGAGGGTGATGTGCAATTGGTGGGGGTTGGCCCAGCGGGCGCCCTGCACGCCGGCGCACAGCGCGGCCACCGCATGCTGTTCGGAGGCGGGGAGATCCACCGCGACGAAAAGGCGGAGCATCGGTCAAACGCTTTCCAGCCGATCCGCGATGGCCCGCAGCGAATCGATGTTGGAGACGTCGTGGGGCAGGAGCGGGACCGTCGTGATTTCGATTCCCGGCGCCTCGCGTGACAGGCGTTCGAGTTCCTGCTTCTGCGCGCGCGCGATCTTGCCGAGGAACTCGGCCATGCGGGCGAGGCAGGCCGTGGCGAGGTCCAGTTCCTCCTGGGACAGGTCGCGCAGCGCGGACAGGGATTCGATGCCGGCGCGGAGGCTGGCGTTCGTGCAATTCCCGGGTTCGGGCAGGGTGCGGTTCGCGATGAAGCAGCACAGGGGCGAGCCCGTCTCGCGCAGCCGGCGCGCGAAGTAGAGCGCCTCGCTCACGGCCGCGGCGGCCGGGGTCAAGACGAGCACGAAGCCGACGTCCGGCTGCTTGAGCACCGCCTCGATCTCACGCGCACGCGCGAGGAAGCCGCCCAGCACTTCCCGGATGTCGAGCAGGAAGGCGCCGAGATCGTCGAGGAACTGGCTGCCCATCAGCCGGCCCGCGCGCCGGATGACCATGGCGCCGCCCACGCCCAGTCGTTTGAGCGAGAAGCGCTTCTCGCGCGGATCGGGACGGGCGAACCACTGCACGGCCGGGCTGGCAATGGCGGTGGCCAGGCGTTCGGGCGTTTCGAGAAATTCGAGGGCGTTGGCGGTCGGCGGGGTGTCGAGCACGATGAGATCGTAGTGGCCGTCGCGGCGGATTTCGTAGAGGGCGAGGGTGGCGGCATATTCCTGCGAGCCAGTCAGGTTGGTCGTGACGCTGCGGTAGAGCGGGTTTCCGAAGATGTGGCTGCGCAACTCGGGGTCGGCCACCTGTTCGTTCACGAGCTGGGCGAATGCGGCCGAAGGATCGACGCGCATGGCGTGCAGCATATCTGGCGAGGCGATGCCCAATGCCGCGGCCGTAGCGGCGGCAATCGGCGAGGGCTTTGCCCCCAGATTGGCCACGCCCAAGGCGTCGGCCAGGCGCGGCGCCGGGTCGATGGTGCAGACCAGGGTCCGCAGGCCGCTGCGTGCGGCGATCACGCCGAGCGCCGCGGCCGTGGTGGTCTTGCCCACGCCGCCCGGGCCGACGCACACCACGGTCTTCTTGCTGGCCAGCCGGCGTTTCATCGCTGCACGCGAACCAGCAGGGCGGTGACGTTGTCGGGGGCGCCCATGCCGTTGGCGGCGTCGACCAACGCATGGCAGACCGACTCCAGATCCGCCGGCTCGAGCGCGATGCTGGTGATGATGTCGTCCGGCAGGCAGTTCCACAGACCATCGGAGCACAGCAGGTAGAGATCCCCTTCGGCGTACGAATTCAGATACACCGTGGGCTCGACTTCCGGCCTGCTGCCGAGGGCGCGCGTGATGACGTTGCGGTTGCCGAGGGCGGCCAGGTCTTCCGGCGAGAACGCGGCTTGCGCCGCTCTCAGCTCCTCCGCAATGGAGTGATCTCGCGTCAGCCGCGAAGTGCTGCCGTTGCGAAAACGGTAGATGCGCACGTCGCCGGCGTGGGCGGCGACCAGGTGATCCTCGTCGAAGGTCAGCGCGGCGATGGTGGCGCCCATGCGGTACCACGCGGGATCCTTGCGGGCCTCCTCGCGGAGCCGCTGGTTGGCCACCTTGAGCCCGACGCGCAGCAGATTGACCGGCCGGGAATAGCGCGCGTCGAGGGGAAAGGGCCAGGTCTCGGACGGCGAATCGCGGTTCTCCCGGCAGAACGCCTCCAGGGCATCCACGGCGAGGCGCGCGGCCACCTCGCCGGAGGCGCGGCCGCCCATGCCGTCGGCCACCACGAAGAGGCGCTCGTCGACGTAGAGACCGTAGACGTCCTCGTTGGCCTCGCGGACCTGGCCGGCGTGGGTAGCCGCCGCGGCCTCCAGGCGCAACGCGACCGGGGAGAACTGGTGCGACCCGTCGGGTATGGTTTTTGTCGAAGGAGTCACTTCAAGCTCTGGCCAGGGCGTCGCGCCAGCGAGCCAGGGACTGCTCGCGCGCGTCCGGGGCCATGCGGGGGTGGAAGATCGATGCTCCTGAGTCTGGCGGCTTTGCGCCGTCGCTTGCAAGCCCCAAGCCCTGCGCCGCCAGACGTCCGGCGCCGAGCGCGGTCGCTTCGACCATGGCCGGCCGAATGATGTCCACGCCGAGAAGGTCGGCCTGCATCTGCATGAGCAGGCCGTTCGCCGTGGCGCCACCGTCGACGCGCAAGCTGGTGATGGGCCGACCGGCGTCCTGCTCCATGGCCCGCACCAGGTCGACGTTTTGCAGCGCCATGGCTTCGAGAGCGGCGCGGGCGATGTGGGCCGCGCGGCTGCCGCGCGAGATGCCGCAGATGATCCCGCGCGCCTCCGGGCGCCAGTGGGGCGCGCCCAGACCGGCCAGGGCGGGCACGATAGCGACGCCGCCGGTATCCGGAACCGAGGCCGCCAGGGTTTCGCTCTCGGAGGCGGTCTTGATGATGCCGAGGCCGTCACGCAACCACTGTACCAGCGCCCCCGAGACGAAGGCGCTGCCCTCGAGGGCATAGCTCGTGCCGCTCGCGGTTTGCCAGGCCACGGTGGCGAGCAGACGGTGCCGCGAGGGGAGGGGCCTTTCGCCGACGTTCATGAGCAGGAACGAGCCGGTTCCGAAGGTGCACTTGGCGTCGCCGGGATCGAGGCAGCCCTGGCCGAAGAGAGCGGCCTGCTGATCCCCGGCAATGCCGGTGATCGGGGTGCCGTCGGCGAGTCCATCTGCGCCGAGGGTGGTGGCCAGGTGGCCCGCGGACGGGACCACGCGGGGCAGGGCGGCCGCGGGCACGGCGAAGAGGCGGCAAAGCTCCGCATCCCAGTCGAGCTTGCCGATGTCGAAGAGCAGGGTGCGCGAGGCGTTCGAGACGTCGGTGATGTGGCTCTTGCCGCCCGAGAGTCGCCACACGAGGAAGCTGTCGACCGTGCCGAAGGCGAT
>JADGRD010000551.1 GCA_017881285.1 Pseudomonadota bacterium
CCTCCCATACCGGCGTTGTGCATGATGTCCGACACGGCTCTCACGTACGAGCGGAAGACGTCGCCGTCGGTGTTGACGCTGTAGTCGGTGCCGGTCGTCATCGGCGCGCCCCACTCGCCGACGAGCGTGCGCGCGGAGTAGCTTCCGAGGGCAGTCGTCATGCTGTCGCTCCATTGTTTTTGGGTCGTCCACGTGTCGTGCCAGAACCCGTAGATGTGGAGCTGCAAGATGCAACCAGCAAAGCGCGAGTCGCTGCCCACCGGGACGACGTTGTCGTCGTAGCCGGTTCCAGCGACGATTACGCGGCCCTTGGGCACCGCCGGGAAGTCAGCCAACCATTGTGCGGCGGTAGCGTTCCACGCGTTGCCATATCCGTAGGGTTCGTTGTGGATGTCGAAGTAGACCAGGTTGTTGCTCTGGTAGGCGGAAACGACGACCTGCCACATGTTCTTGAACGCAGCGGCGTCGTCGGGTTTGCCGTTTTGATACGCCCAGTACGCGATGATGACCTTCATGCCCTTGCCCACGGCCGTATCGATGGCGGCTTTGTAGGCGTTCCACCACGTGCCGGAAACCGTCGGCTCGTTGATGGGGATACGTACGGCGTTGGCCTTCAGCTTGGACTGGAACTCGGACAGGATGTCGCCAGCCTTCGTCTGAACCATTGCGTAGGTATCAGAGCTGGAAGACAGGCCGGAGAGCGCGAGCAAGCCGTTGACGAAGTTGTCCCTTGGGTCGGCCCAGTTGACGCAATGGAAGGTTTGCGGTCCCTGGATGGCAACGTCAGCGTCAGCGATGCCAGCGTCCATGGCGGCGTCGAGGCGAGCATCGCCGGCATCGCGCGCGGCGTCGAGCATGGCGCCGGCGTCACCGCCCGTACCGCTGCGCCCACCGGATGCAACCGTACCACCCGTGCTGGTCGCGGCCCCCGTGGAAACGGTCGTCCCACCCGATCCCACAACGCCGCCAGTACCTCTGGTGCCTCCGCTGCCTGTGGAACCGCCTGTCGCGGCCATCACGCCGCCCGTGCCTGTCGTGCCCACCGTGCCGGTGTTGCCGCCCGTGCTCGACAACGTGCCGCCCGTGCCAGATACGCCGCCGGTCGCGCCCGTCACCCCACCGGTTGCCCCCGCGGAATTCGTGCCGCCACTTCCTGGCGCCCCGCCGCCGCTGCTTGTGATCGTGGCTCCGCCAGTCGCGGCAACCCCGGAATCGGTCTTCGTGGAAGGGTGGGAGACCGACCGCGAGCTACACCCCACTGCCCCCAGGAGCAGGAGGAGTGCGAATCTTGTGACCAGTGGTGGGGACATTGAATGCACATGCCTCCGTCGGAAGCCAAGCTGCGAACCAGAACATTCTGAGGTCTCCCGTGCGCAACTGCAACAGTCGCGAGATCCCCTGATTCCGCGCCAAGGCGCGGGATCAGGGGTAAGCAGCCGTGGGGCTTGGCCTTTTGTGCGACGAAGCCACCACCCGTTGGGTGAAGACGGAGGCCGTGGCCGAGCAACTCCCGAAGGTCCTGACTCGCAGCTGGGATGGCGATGGCGAGCATCTCTGGCAAGCGCCAAGAAGCGCTAGAACGCGTCCGATACCATTTCCCGATACTGCCAATTGCGAATGTCGCGCGTATCGACTCCGGCGACGAGCCAATGGCGCTTGTCGAAGTCGGGAGCCACGGGACGTACGAGCAGCGGCAATTCGCCCGTGCGTCGGCGCTCCAATCGGCGCAACATTCCCGTTGCCTTGAAACCCGCGGATTGCCAATCGAGAGAACTGGAACCCAGGCTGGCCGTGGATATCGATAGTATGTCCACATCGCGACGACGGAGCATGCGGGCCACCAAGGCACCGACCGATGCCCCGTCGACGTCGAGGAAATCCAACAAGTAGCCGCGCCGCAGATTGGGGGATAGCCCCACGATGGCGTAGCCTTGCATCTCGCCGCCGGCGTAGGCGTAGTAGAAGAAGTAGGTGCGGCGCGGATGACGGAAGCGCCAGTGGAAGTACGCCGCGGTACGCAGCGGTTGCAGACCGCTCCAGGGTTCCCTTTGCCGTTGAGCCATGGTCGCCATCTGTTCCGCGCGGGGGTCGGTGGTCACGACGAAGTCCCGTTCCTCGCAGCAGCGAATACGGACGGACTCTAGGGATGGTCGCTGGGAATGGGTACAGATGTACCGTAGCAAATTTGCGATGCGATAGGCGGAATGATAGGCCTTGGTGGCCAGCGGCAGGAACCCCAATTTCCTATATCCGGGGAGCGAAGGATGCGTTGTGGTCGTATTGAGGAAGAGCGAAAAGTCGGTGGCGAAGTATCTCGATGCCATTTCCCCCATGGCGACGCTCAATCCCCAATGGCGGCAGGCTGGCTCGACGCACGTATCCCCAGGGCACAAGATCCGGATAGGGTCGATCTGCCCGGGGCCAATCCAGGGCGTGGCGAAGTATCCGCGAAATCCAACAACCCTATCGTGAAGCAAGGCCACGATGCCGGGCGAGCTCGCCCGATGGGGGTTCTCCAGGTATTTCCACTGAAAGATACGTTGGTTGGACGCAACGTCTCCCTTCCACAAATGCCGCAGGAGCCCTGCCACCTGGGGCAGAAGCTCGGGCGTAAAGGGCCGCAGGTGAAGATCGGTTCGCGTCATGGTCGTGGAAAAGGCGCCCATTGATCTCGATGGTTTGGCAGCCGATCCAAGTCTCATCCTAGCAGATCGGCAGCGACGTCCTGTCCTAGTTGCACGGCAGGACTGTTGCGCTGGCGGAGACGCCGGTCAGGACGCAATTGCGAAGCGGGGTGGCGGGGGCTTGGCCGCAGGTTCCGACCAACCCGTAGAGTTCGGCACCGGATGGGGAAGCTGGCATCCGAGCCGGCATACCGCACGTCGATCATGCGCCCGATCAGCGAAGAGCGAACAGGGTGAGGATCTCTTGTTGCGACAACGCGTGTCTGTAAACCCGGAAGTCGTCCATCGACCCGTAGAAGAAGGGATCGCTGCCATCCAGGCCGCTGAATTGCGAGCGGCCGAGCCAGTTTTGGGTGGTGGTCGCCAGGTCCGACAGGTGCAGGGTCATGGTGTTGTTCGTCCCTGCGACCACGCCGTCGATGTACATGGTCCCTGTGTAGAATGAACCGGCGGGGAGCACGATAGCAATGTGATGCCACACCTTCGCGGTGAGCGCGGATGTGCCCTCGAGGCGTTGCATCGCGGTTCCCGTGCGTCCTGATTGGGAGATGCCAAAGCGGACGGGCGTGTTGGTGGCATCGCTGCGCGCCGTCATGTAGAAATAGGAGCCTGTCGAGGAGGTGCCGGCGCCAAAATCAAAAATTCGCTCCCAATTCTGGGTGGTCGTGGCGGCCGCCAGATTCACCCAGACCGCGATCGTGATGGCATTGGGCGCCAGGGTTTGCAGGGAAGGCACCGTCACGTAGCCGCCACTGTCGCTGGGAGAGGACGTGGAGGGCATGAGGCTGAGCGCGTGCGTGCCCACCTGACTGGCGGTCGTGAAGATCGCGCTCCCGCTAACCCCGTACGTGGCCAGTGTGCCATTGTGGGTGCCGCTGCTGGAGGTCGACGAATCAGCCGCGGTCGTGCCGCTGCTCTCGTCGAACTTGTACCAAAGGACCAGGTCAGGGTCCGCACGACCGGTTCCACCGGCGCCACCCTTGCCCCCGGTGCCGCCCGTTCCACCGCCCCCGGTGCCACCCTTGCCGCCG
>JADGRD010000552.1 GCA_017881285.1 Pseudomonadota bacterium
GCAAGGGGCCGCGACCGGCGTGCCATCCCCTCTGGTGCTGAAATTCCTCCTCACTTACCGCTGCAACCTTCGCTGCAAGAAATGCATGATTTGGGGCCACACCGGGCAATGCCCACGGCCTCACGCCCAGGCCTCGACGGAGGATCTGGATTTCGGGTTGCTCCGGCGGGTGCTGCGCGACGCCGCCACCTTCGGGCCCTCGCTCATCTTCTCGGGGGGAGAGCCGCTGCTTTATCCCCACATCGCCGACCTTCTCCGCTTGCTTCGAGAGCGGCGGCTGCACGCGACCTTCTGCACCAACGGCGTGCTTCTGGCCGGGATCGAATGCGAGCTGGTCGACAACCCGTTCGTCGAATTCCTGATTTCGCTGGACGGGCTTTCAACGGTCAACGATCCGTTGCGCGGGGCGGGGGTCTATCAGAGCGTGACGGAGTCCATCCGCAGACTGAAATCGCGACCTCGCCCCCCGCACCTGGGCGTGCAATTCACCATGCGCGCCGAGAACCTCGGCACCATGGTCGAATTCTGCGCGTCGATGGTCGACCTCGGCGTGGACTGGGTCTTGTTGAACCCTCCCTGGTTCGTCACCGAGGGCGAGGCCACCGAGTACGCCGCGGTCGTGGCGCGGCAGTTTGGCACTACGGCGCACAGCCAAGCCGGCTACCAGGTGCCGTTCGAGCTGGACCCCGCGCTGTTCGTTCGCGAGATGGACCGGCTACGGGCCAGGCGATGGCCCATCCAGATTTCATGCTATTTCCGGCGGCCGGAGGACATGTGGAGCTACGCCAATTCCTCCGCGAGAACGGCGGGGGACGACTTCTGCTACAAGCAATGGCTGCGCATGGACGTCCTGCCCTCCGGCCACGTCACACCCTGCGCCCAGTTCCCAGATGTCATCGTCGGCGATCTGCAACGGCAGAGCGTGGCGGAAGTTTGGAACGGAGCCGAATACGCCCGCTTCCGCCAGCACTTGCGGGCCGGGCCGCTGCCGGTTTGCACCAAGTGCAATGCCCTCTATCTCTACGACGCGGGCCGGAGAGCTCTGTGATGTCCGGAGTTGGAGAAGCCGATAGCAGCGCCCGTGCCGCCGGTCTGACGCGCGTCCTCGACAGCGTGGAAGGCCCCGTCCTCGTCGTGAGCACCAAGGTGGGAAGGGGCATGTATTCGATCGGGGAGGCGCTGACCGAAAGGCTCGGCGACCGACTGCCCTGCATCCACGTCGCGATCGAGGATCATCTGCCGGCGCGGGCGGTGCAGGAGGATCTCCGTCGCTACAAGTTCATCTCGAATCACTTCAAGATCCTCTTGAACCTCGTCTACAAGGTGCCCTTCTTCTACTGGAGGAAGTACGTGCGCGAAAGCGCCATCGGCAGCGCGGGGTTGCGTGGGCTCAAGGAACTGATTCAGTCTTCCGGCTCGAAAACCGTCATCTGCGTGAGCCACCGGCCGGCGTTCTGGGTCTCCAAGCTCAAGCGGCAAGAACGCCTGAATTTCAAGCTGTGGGGTCTGTTGGGAGAATACGGCAAGAACCTGGGCTGGAAGTACCTCTTCTGGGATCAGGTCGACGGGTTTATGTCACCCGTCCCGGCCGGAGAGTTGGGGATGGCCTTGCCGAGGCACGTGGATGTGGTCGCGGTCGAACTGCCGGCGCGGCGTGCGTATGGCGAGTTGGCCGGAACCCAGGGCAGTGCCAGCGATGTATTGCTGACGTGTGGCCTGTGGGGGCAAGGCCCGTTCTTGCGCCTGGTTTGGGAGATCCGTCGGGCGCTTCCCGGGGTGGGTTGCCACGTGGTGTGCGGGGAGAACCATTTCGCCGAGCGGTTGTTGCGAGTCGTGTTCCCGCGGGACGATGCCCTGCGGGTTTACGGGGTCGTGGAGAGTCTGGTGCCGCTCCTGCGCGCGTCCCGCGCCATCGTCACCAAACCCGGAATTTCCACGCTCATCGAAGCGCACGCGGCCGGACGGAAGATATTCCTGGTTCCAGGCATGCCGGTGGCCGAGGCGAACAACGCGCGCTATGCGGCAAAGTACTTTCAGGCGGAGTGGTTCTCCGCGGAAAGCCTGCGCAGGTATTACGCACGTCCGGGGGGCACATAGGAGAGCAATGGGCGGACCAGAGGAAAGCCAGTACTGGGACGGCGTCTACGAGAAGGTCCGGCTCGAGGCGGTGCGGGAGTCGCTCGGCGCGCGGTGCTTTCACCCGGTCTACAATCCGGGTGGAAAATACTCGCACAAGGAAGCGATCTTCGGAAGCTGGATCGCATCCGTCGAGGCCAAGTCCGCACTCGTGGTGGGCGGGGGTGTCGACAAGATTGGCATCGCGCTCGCGACCCGTGGATGCCAGGTGACCTCGCTCGATCTGTCGCCCAAGGCCGGTGAGCTCACGCGGCGCTTGGCGGTGCTGAAGGGTGTGTCCCAGCGCGTGCGCTGCGCGTGCGGCGAGTGGGAGCGAGCCGACCTCGGCCAAACCTACGACCTGATCGTCTTCCACGATTCCTTGCATCACATGCGCTTCGAGCCCGCCTTGGCACAGATCGACCGGCACCTGGCCGCCACCGGTGTGCTGCTGGCGCTCGAGCCCATCTGTCCACTGCCTTTGGTGCGGCTCCTCCATCGGCGGTTGCCCTTCCATCCATTTCCCTTCGTGGCGACGGAACGGGAGCTCGACTTCGCGGACCTTCGCCGGATCGAAATCGTGTTTGGCAAGGTGGAATGCAGGTACTTCGACTTCCTCACTCGAGAATCGCTTTCCGTCTTGCTCTTCCGGCTGGGCCTTCGCCAGGGACTCGCTCGGTTGGGCGCGATGGATGCGTGGCTCATTCGACACATCCGCGGCCTTCGGGGGTTTGCTTCCTATGTCACTCTTCGAGCAACGCGCGCGTGAGCTTGGCCGCGATCTGCTGCGGCACTATGTGCTGGCGAACCCGCGCAAGGGCGCGCGGATCGCTCGCTCGGCCCTGGTGGCGGGTGTCGCGGACTTTGGGGCACGGTGGTCGTCCGCTGCGCTTTTCCCGACCACGCTGATTGTCCGCATCACCAACCGCTGCAACCTCCGCTGCGTCCAGTGCGGCCAGTGGGGAGAAAACGGCGTCTGGAAGCTGGCGCGCCCCGAAGGCCTGGCCGAAGAGCTCACCACCCGAGAATGGGTGGGTCTCATCGACACGCATCAGCGGGCGCTCTCGCACCTTTACTTTTGGGGCGGCGAACCGCTGCTGAGAAGCGATCTGTGGGAGATCGTCGGCGCGGCGTCCCGGCGAGGGCTCACCACCGAGCTCAGCACGAATGGCACCCTGCTGCGGGCCCAACCCGAGGGCGCGCTCGAATCCGGCCTGGACTACCTGTCCGTCAGCCTCGATGGCCCGGCGGCGGTGAATGATGGCATCCGGCTGGGTCATCCCAACGGGTTCGTCGCCGTGCGGGACGGCATCCAGTCTCTGGTGGAGCGCAAGCGCGGCCTGCGCCGGAAGGTTCCGCTGGTGGAGATCTGCATGACGCTCACCGAGGCAAACCAGGGAGAGATTCGCGGCCTCTACGAGGAGGCGAAAAGCCTGGGCGTGGACGTCTTTCACGTTCAGTTCGGTATCTTCGCCACCGACCGGCAGATTGCGACATCGGAAGCGAGATATCGGCGAACCCTCGGGGGTGAACCACGGTTCTTTCGCGGGTTCAGGCGCGAAGCATCGGGCATGCAGAGTGAGCTCATCGAGGACCAG
>JADGRD010000553.1 GCA_017881285.1 Pseudomonadota bacterium
CCAACACAGCGAACATGCTGCGCCTGTGGCAGGCGCAGGCCTATACCTCGCTTGACCTGCAGGCCTTCAACGTGGGCGACTACCGCCGCGCCGTCGAGGAGAAGGCCCTCTCGGAAAACATCACCAAGATCCTCTATCCCAACGACGATTCCGAGGCCGGCAAGCTCCTGCGCCTGCAACAACAGTACTTCTTCGTCTCGTGCTCGCTGCAGGACATGATCCGCATCTACGAGCAGCACGAGAAGACCATGGATCGCTTCCACGAGAAGTACGCGATCCAGCTCAACGACACCCACCCGTCGCTGACCGTGGCCGAGCTCATGCGCATCCTGGTCGATGAGCGGGAGATGCCCTGGGAAACCGCCTGGGAAATCACCACCAAGACCCTGAGCTACACCAACCACACGCTCATGCCCGAAGCACTGGAGACCTGGCCGCTGCGGCTGATGCAGAAGCTCCTGCCCCGGCACGTCGAGATCATCTTCGAGATTAATCGCCGCTTTTTGAGCGAGATCCACCTGCGCTACCCCTCGGACAAGGACCGTCTGGCGCGCATGTCGCTCATCGACGAGCGCGGTGAGCGGCGCGTGCGCATGGCCAACCTGGCCACCGTCGGCAGTCACGCCGTCAACGGCGTGGCCAGGCTGCACTCCGATCTCCTGCGCCAGACCGTCCTGCGCGACTTCGCCGAGCTATCGCCCGAGAAGTTCAGCAACAAGACCAACGGCATCACCCCTCGCCGCTTCCTGATGCTGGCCAATCCTGGGCTGACCGCGCTCATCACCGAGGCCATCGGCGAGCATTGGGTGTCCGACCTCATGCGCCTACGCGACCTGGAGAAATTCGCGGGGGACGCCGCGTTCGCCGAGAAATGGCGCCAGGTCAAGCTCGACAACAAGCGCGCCCTGGCCAAGAGCGCCTGGGATAGGAACCAACTGCAATTCGATCCCGAATCGATGTTCGACGTGCAGGTCAAGCGCATCCACGAGTACAAGCGCCAGCACCTGAACGTGCTGCACGCCATCGCGCTCTACCGGCGCCTCAAGCTCGACCTCAAGCGCGACGAAACCCCACGCACCATCATCTTCGGCGGCAAGGCGGCGCCCGGCTACCTGACCGCCAAGCTCATCATCAAGCTCATCCACAGCGTCGGCGAAGTCATCAACAACGACCGCGACATGAAGGGCCGCCTGCGCATCATCTTCCTGCCCGACCTCAACGTGAAGAACGCCCAGCGCATCTACCCCGCCGCCGATCTTTCCGAACAGATTTCCACCGCGGGCAAGGAGGCCTCGGGCACCGGCAACATGAAATTCGCGCTCAATGGCGCGCTGACCATCGGCACCCTCGACGGCGCTAACATCGAGATCCGCGAGGAAGTGGGCGAGGAGAACTTTTTCCTCTTCGGCCTCACCGCCCAGGAAGTCCTGGAGATGCAGGCCAAGGGCTACCGCCCCCGCGACATCTATCGGAGCAACGAGGAATTGCACGAGGCCATGGAGCTTCTGCGCTCGGGCTTCTTCTCGCGCGGCGAACGCGCGCTGTTCGAGGGACTGGTGACGAGCCTGATCGAGCGCGACGACTTCATGCTGCTGGCCGATTTCGCTTCGTACGTCGACTGCCAGAGCCGCGTTTCGGCCGCGTTCAAGAACGCCAAGCAGTGGACGCGCATGTCGATCCTCAACACCGCGCGCATGGGCAAGTTCTCGTCGGACCGGGCCATCCGCGAATACTGCGAGGACATCTGGAAGATCAAGCCTGTCCGTGTCGCGATGAACGGCGAGGTGAAGAAGTAGGCTGGAGACTACAGCCTATATCCCCAGGTACGACGCCAGGTAGAGCAGCCCGAGGATGGCGGCCGCGATGACGCACATGAGGGCGACGCCCGGCACGAAGTAGGGGTAGACCATGAGCAGGACGCCCGCGGCCAGATGCGGCGCGCGCCGCTGCTTCTTGCCGTACATGAACAAGCCCAGTCCAACCGAGCCGATGAGGACCGAGGCGAGAATGGCGTTCATATTCACGATGCGGAATCTACCATCGTGCCGGCCGGAAGGCCGCTGTTGACGTCGGTCCAGTGAGGCAGCCCCGGTGGGGACGTCTTCACTCGGCGGAGGGAGTGTCAGGCGGCCGCATTCGCCGGACGAGAGTCAGTTCGAGCCAGGATGGTAAAGCATCCAGAGCCAGTTGGGGGCAAACTCTTCGTTGAATAGGATCGCGATCGCGGAGAACAAGAACGCGAACCGGACGCCTTTGGCGATTCCGTGACGCGCGGGCGCGACCAGCCACGACGGCGAGATGAGCAGGTGCCAAACGTAGAACTCTCGCAGGCTAAAGGTCATCAGCACCAGCCAGGCCAGGGAGACCACATCGAACCAGTCCTTGGACAGGAGAAAGGCTGCGCCGCAGACCGCCGCGAGCACCTCGAAATTCCAGATCAGGCCCTTGTTGTGCACACCTACGGCGTTCCTTAGCGGATTGTTCAACGCCAGCTTGCTCAGCGAGTCCCAGTCGAGCCAGAAGACGTACAGGGCAAGGCCGCCGCAGACGCTGGCCACCGCAAGAGCAAGGAAATCGCGTGGCTGCACTTTGCGCCAGAGCTTGTCGCGCATCATGAGCCCAGCGGCTATCACCACCCAAGGTGCCTGGAAGAAGACGCGGAAGTGCAGGAAGGCGCCTACGCAAAAGGCGACCGCCGCGGCCAGGCCCCTGCGTTGTCCCAGGTAGCGGGCACACAGGATCAACGGCACGATAGCCACGGCGTCGTAAAAGCCCTCCAGCGTCCAATACATCACCAGCGAATAGACGAAGAAGCAGATGACCCAGTCGATGCTGGTGCCCTTGCCCTCGAAGTAGCTCAAGAAAAGGAGAAACAGGGCAACGTGGGCCAGGATGACGAACCAGCCGAGCAGCATTCGGCAGGCGCCGGCGAGGGACAGGCTGGTGTAGTGGTAGAGCAGGGCGATGGGCGCGACCAGTAGCATGTCGCCCGGTGGGTACATGCGAGGCTTGTCAGACCAGCTTACGGCGAGCGGCTTGTCTTTCGGCCATCCCGGGACGTGAAAGACGCCGCCCGTGCTGCTCGCGCCGCCCCGGATGTCCGGCGGTATTTCCTGCCGCTCCTCGGGGGTCAGCAAACGGAACTGGGCGGCGATCGGCTTGCGCCAAATATCGCGGCCGACGACCAGGAACGCGCGGGCCGCATTCATGTGTGAGAAGTGGTCGGTAAACTTGCCACGGGAAAGGTCGCCCCAGGGGTGATCGAACTCGCGCAGGCCATTCCACAGGGACCAGCCCACGAGCGAGATCAGGGTGACCGCCAGGGCTTTGCGGTGGACGGTGGACAGACGACGAAGCGACCACGGCAACATCGCCAGGAAATCGTCGCGAATCCGTCTGAGCATCTGGCGAGTCACCGTGGGCGACGACACTAACCGATGTCACCGATCCTGTCGACGATTCGGCGGTGGGCAGGAGGCCGTTGGCCGTGCGGCGCTCCGGCCCCGATCGACGGGTCACGAAACCATGGCCATTGCTTGGGCCAGCTAGAATCGCCCTTGCGACATCAGGCCGGGCAGAAGCTCAAACGTGCCGGCGGTGGACTCGACTGGCACCGCGCCAGGCAATGGGATGAAAGATACTAGCGGCAACTCGGGCCGCTGCGGGCTCTCGCGATCGAAGTTCATGGTCAAGAGCCACCCGGTGAAGATGCC
>JADGRD010000554.1 GCA_017881285.1 Pseudomonadota bacterium
GGATCGCCGGGATCTTCCGCGGTCGAGAACATGGGCGGACCCGACTGGAACACCAGGAACCATTGCTTCTTCGGCGTGAAGTAGAAAAGCTGCGGCGCCGCGACATAGGTGTTGAAGCCGGGCGTCTTGTCCATGTAGTAGAACGTTGCCTTGGGCGCTTCGCTCCAGTCGGTGAACGACGTGTAGGCCATTCCATAGATGCCTCCGCGACCCACCGAGCTGACATAGACGTGCCAACGGTCTTGGTAGTGGACGACGGTCGGGTCTTTCACCGCGACCAGGTCATGGGTGGCGTCGGATTTCGGCACGATGATGGGGCCGCTCGATGTCCACAGGAAACTGGCGGGCAAGCCCGGTACGGACCGCAACGGCGTTGACGCAGCTGCTGGCGGGGACGCCGGCGGCGGCTCGATGGCCGCGGTCACGTTGGCCGCGGCTGGAGCTCTCTGGGCGGGCGGCCGCAGGCACCCGGTCAGAGCCGAGACGACGGCCAACGCAACCGCGGCCTTTCCTGCGAGCGTTATCGACGTTCTGGCCATGGTTTCTCCTCGGTTTTCTCGTCGCAAATCCCGTGCGTGCGCGGTCATGGTTTCGTAGGGAGGCATTCTTGTCAACCCACAGGAGCGCCGCGGGCGAAGTTTGTGACGACAGACTACGTGCTCGACGAAACGGCGACGTTGCTCGTCGCTCGCGGCTTCGGGCATCTCGTGGATGCTTTCTTTCATTCCACCTTGCGATCGAAGGCGTGCGCCGTCGTCTGGACGAGTCCAGACATTTTTGGACAGGCTGTGGCCTTCATGGCCAAGCCCATCGATCAGGGATGGTCGTTCACAGACTGCGTGAGTTTCCTGGCCATGAAGACCCGTCGTCTGCGCGAGGCGATCACCAAGGACGAGCATTTCGAGAAGGCTGGGTTCAAAGCCCTCCTTCGGGGTGAACCCTAAAGCTGTGGTTCGCCAAGTCGCCCGTGCTGGCTACTGCGCATCCTCCGTCTTCTCCAGCGCCGCAAAGTCATCACCCTGGTGACCGCCCCAGGCGACGGCGAGATGACCGTCGTCGGTGACGAAACCAAGCCCCGCCCACCAGCGCAAGCCCCTGCGCATCGTGCTCGACCCCGACGACCGCCCCGTCGGCAGGGGCACGCTATGTGCGCAAACCCAAAGGTTCACCCAGCCCGCCCGCCGCCCCGGGCCGCAGGCGACAGCTAAGACTGGCTGAACTGATCGAGGCGACCTCGGGACGCGATGGGGTAGACTGTGCCTCGCGACCGAGGCACGCCTTTGGGGATATGCCAGAGTTCCCCGGCGATGCAGAACACGCCCTGTTGCCTCCTACGCCGTGAGCCTGCACGAGGTGCTGCAAGCCTTGGGCGTCGTGGCGTTGATGGGACTGTTGTTCCTCTGGGGCCTGCGGACGTTGCGGCTGCTGCTGACAGAGGCGAGGCGGGGCTAGGAATTCCTTTCCACCCTATGGCCGCGCCAGGAGTGAAAGCTTCGCCTGCACTTCGGGAAACAAGTGTGCGAACTTGGGCGGCGCAACTCGCAGGAAGATTTCGTAGTGGACGCGAGCCTCGGCGGCCTGGCCCTGGTCTTCGAGGAAGGTCGCGAAATTGTACTGAGATGCGGCGTCGTACATGTTCGCGCGAGTCGCTCGCTCAAAATAGGAGCGCGCCTCATCGAGTGCCCCGCGCAGCTCAGCCAGGTTTCCGAGCCCGTTGAGCGGCCACGAGAAGGAGGGCTCGATCTCGACGGCGCGCCGCCAGCATCGGGCCGCGCCATCCAGATCCCCCTTCTTGCGCAGGTACTCTCCAAGATTGTAGTGCGCGAGGGCGACGCCCGGCTGTTTTTCGACAACCCACGCCCAGAGCGTGGGCGTGTCGCGCCAGACGCCGATCTGGCGGACGGTCAGAATCGACAGGCCGGCCACCGCGGCGAGAACGGTCACCGTCAGAGCGGTCCGGGCGCGCTGCCCACCCTGCCAGACACGGACGGCCACGGCGGCGAGCCCGATCGCCGGGGCCAGCAAGGGCAGGTACATGTACCGATCGGCTGCGGCCTGCTCCCCCACTTGAACGAGGCCGAGCACAGGCAAGAGCATGACCAGGTAGGAGGCACACAATGCACCGACCAGAGGCGCGCGGCGGTGCATGACCACGGCTGTCGCGGTCGCGCCGAGCACCAGCGTGAGCGACAGGAGAAAGTCCCACCGCCAAGGCGAAACACCGTGCTCCAGTGGGTAGACGGGCACGAGATCGATCGGCAGAACCGTCTTGGCCAGGTAGAAGCCGAGTGCGCGCTGCGCGCCCCACAGCCTGCTCCCAAGCCCGACGTACCGCATCGTCAAGACCGCGCCGGCGCGCGACTGCGCCACGATGGTCACCACCGAGGACGCGATGCCGAGGGCCACGAATGGAACCTTCTCGACCACGACCCGTGTCCAGCCGGGCCTGGTCAAGCGGGCCAGCGGATAGGCGTCCAGAATGAGCAACACCAGCGGGAGACTCACTGCCATCGGCTTTGCGAGAAGGGCCAGCGCGAACGCGCCCAGGCTTGCCAAATACTTTGCCTTGCTGTGGCGCTCGGCGAACCGGAGGTAGCAAAGCACCGCGAGGACGTAAAAGAAGCCGCACAGCACGTCCTTCCGCTCACTCACCCATGCCACGGATTCGACGTGAAGCGGGTGGACTGCGAATACCAGACCCGCCACCGCGGCCGCCACCAGACCTCGACCGTCGCAAGCGCCCTGCGCTCGATCGAACAGCGCGCCCACGAGCAGGACCACGGTCAGGGCGGTCACGCCGTGGAGTAGTACATTGGAGAGGTGGTAGCCGAGGGGATCGATCCCGAAGAGCGCATGGTCGACGCCCAGGGATAGCCAGGTCACTGGGTGCCAGTTTCCCTGCTGAAAGGTTGTGAAGGCCCAGGCAAGGAAACGGACGTCGAGCGGACCGAGATGGGAGTTCTCGATGACGTAGCCCGGGTCGTCCCAGTTGGTGAAGCCGTTGGCAAGAGCCCGCAGGTAGACGACGACCCCGACGAAGGCGACCGCCGCGGCAAGTACCCACAGACGCCGGCGATACGAGAGTCGTCCCACGCCCACAACTCGCTCGTCACCCGAGGGTCGGTCAGAGCGGGGATGTCTTCGTGAACGTCGAGAGGTAACCACGGGCCAAATACTATCGTCGCCTCGCGCTAGGAACAACCAGAGGGAGGCGCGCACCGGGTCAGACCCGGGCCAACGCAACCCGAGAGCGTGTGCGTGGCGGTAGCCCCTTCAAGGGCCATCATACGGAGTGCAGCGCAGGTCGTTGTTGTCGCGCTGGACAACGGTGACCCACCGGACTCTCAGGCGGAAAACCGTGATCGACGTGGCGACGCCGAGGGGGAGCTGCGAAAGATCGCGCTTGGAGCTCATGGTGGAACTCGGGCGCGCCCGAGCTAGAGCGTCGTTCTGAGCACCCAGCGAACGGTGCAGCCGTGCGGGCACAAATCCGCGCGTGGCCGGCGGCGGCGGACCGGCCTCTTACAGTCCCGTGATCACCACATCGTCAATGTACATTGTCCCTTGCCAGTTGCTGGCTGGGGTAAGACGGATACCAATGCGGTTCACGGGAGTAGGGTCTGTGAATGCCGCTGTTATCTGAAACCACGTGCCGACCGGAACATTGCTCCAATACAAGACCAAATAGTCTCCTTGCCCAGAGGGGGCCCAA
>JADGRD010000555.1 GCA_017881285.1 Pseudomonadota bacterium
CGCAGCATCACCCGCCTCAAGCCGACCCGCCAGGTCGAGCTGTTCGAGTAGGGCGCGACGCCCCGCTGCAGGGCCGGGGTCTGCCCGTCGAGCGCCAGTTGTTCGCTCGGCGCAGCAGACCCCCTTGTTTCGATTACGCGCCTTAAAGGCCATCGTCGGCCGCGCCATGTGAAGTCGCCGAAACGTAACTCTGGCCTGTGTCTCCACGCCGCCGACGGCATCTAAGTCGGCGTGCGCTACTTCGTCGTGATTGGGGGGCTGGTCGTCATCCTGGGCGGGCTGGCCTCGCTCAAGTACAGTCAGATCCACAAGCTGATCGCGTTCGGCCGAGCTGCCGCCGCGGCGGGGCCGCCGCCCGAGGTGGTCGGTACCGCGGGGGCGACCCAGGAAACCTGGGAAGATCGCCTGTTTTCGGTCGGCACGGTCGCCACGTCGCGCGGCGTGACAGTGAGCAGCGAGATGGCCGGATCCGTGCAGGCCATCCGCTTCGAGTCGGGGCAGCGCGTACGCCAGGGCCAGGTCCTGGTCGAGCTGGACCGCGGCGTCGAGCTGGCCCAGCTCGGCTCGTTACAGGCGCGCGAGCAGCTCGCGCGCACCACGCTGGACCGCTCGCGTGCGCTCTTTGCGGGCAAGGCGGTGCCCAAGGCGCAGCTCGAGAACGACGAGAGCATGCTGCGCGGGTCAACCGCCGACGTGGCGTCGTTGAAGGCGCAGATCGAACGCAAGGTGGTGCGGGCGCCGTTCGCGGGGCGCCTCGGTATCCGCATGGTGAACGTGGGCCAGTACCTGACGCCGGGGACGCCGATCACCGAGCTGGAATCGGACGAGCAAAACTACGTCGACTTTACCTTGCCGCAGCAAGAGGTGGACCGCTTGAAGCTCGGCATGCAGGTGCGCATCAACGAAGGCTCCGCGGCGGCGCACGGCGAGGCCACCATCGCCGCCATCCAACCCGTGGTCGACCCCATGGCGCGTAGCGGTCGCGTGCGAGCCGCCTTGGGCAAGTCCGAAACCAAGGATGGGCTGACGCCCGGGATGTTCGTCAACGTCGCGGTCGTGCTGCCCGAGAAGCGCAAGGTGGTGGTCATCCCCGCGACGGGGCTCGTGCACGCATCGTACGGCGACTCCGTCTTCATCGTCGAGGAGCGCAAGGATGCCCAGGGCTACCCCGTCAAGACCCCCGACGGCAAGCCCACCCTGGCGGCGCGCCAGCAGTTCGTCAAGCCCGGCGAGGCGCGCGGCGATTTCGTCGAGATCCGCGAGGGCGTGATCCCGGGACAGCAAGTGGTGTCCGAGGGTGCCTTCAAGTTACGCAACGGCGCCCCGGTCACCGTGAACAACTCGGTCGACCTCAAGCCGCAGCTCCACCCCACCCCCGCCAATCACTGAGCCCACCATGCGGTTCGTCGACCTCTTCATCCGGCGGCCCATCTTGGCCGTCGCCGTCAACCTGGTCATCATCATCGCGGGCCTGCAGGCCATCCGCTCGTTGCGCGCCCGCCAGTATCCCAAGCTCGAGTCGGCCAGCATCGTCGTGACCACGGTCTACGTGGGGGCCAGCGCGGATCTCGTGCGCGGCTTCGTCACGGTGCCGCTCGAGCAGGCCATCGCCGCCGCCGACGGCATCGACTACATCGAGTCGCAGAGCGTGCAGGGGATGTCGACCATCAGCGTACGCCTGCGCCTCAACTTCGACGGTGCCAAGGCGCTCGCCGACATCAGCACGCGGGTGAACCAGGTGCGCGCCGATCTGCCGCCGGAATCCGAGATCCCCGCCATCAGCCTGCAACCGTCGGATGCGCAAACCGCGGCCATGTACCTGACCTTCAGCTCCACAATCCTCGAGGACAACCAGGTCACCGACTATCTGGTCCGCATCGTGCAGCCACGGCTGACCGCCATCCCGGGCGTGCAGCGGGCCGAGATCCTGGGCGGGCGGACCTTCGCCATCCGCGCCTGGCTCAAGCCCGACCGCATGGCCGCGCTCAACCTGAGCCCGTCCCGCGTGCGTGCCGCGCTGGCCGCCAACAACGCGTTGTCCGCGGTGGGGCAGACCAAGGGTCACCTGGTCCAGCTCAACCTCACCGCCTCGACTAATCTCCACACCGTCGAAGAGTTCCGCAACCTGGTGGTCCACGAGCAGAACGGTACGCTCATCCGCCTGGGCGACGTAGCCGACGTCGTGCTGGGCGCCGACAACTACGACGAGGACGTGCGCATGAACGGCAAGCGCGCCGTCTTCATGGGCGTCTGGGTCCTGCCCAACGCCAACGCCCTCGATGTCATCTCGGACGTGAGCCACGAGGTGGACAGCATCGCCCACGCGCTGCCGACCGGTATGACGGCGGGCGTGGCCTACGACTCGACCAAGTACATCAAGAGCGCCATCCACGAGGTGGTGGACACCCTGATCGTCACGGTGGCCATCGTCATCGTCGTCATCTTCCTCTTCTTGGGCTCGCTGCGCACGGTGCTGGTGCCGGTGATCGCGATCCCGGTGTCGCTCATCGGCGCCTTCTTCCTGATGCAGGTGATGGGCTTCACGGTGAACCTCTTGACCCTGCTGGCCATCGTGCTCGCGGTCGGCTTGGTGGTCGACGATGCCATCGTCGTGGTGGAGAACTGCGAGCGCAACCTGCGGGAAGGCCGGCCACGCCTCGAGGCCGCCTTCCGCGGGGCACGCGAGCTGGTGCGCCCCATCATCGCGATGACCATCACCCTGGCCGCCGTGTACGCGCCCATCGGCTTTCAGGGCGGCCTGACCGGGGCGCTGTTCCGCGAGTTCGCCTTCACCCTGGCCGGCGCGGTCTTCATCTCGGGCGTGGTGGCGCTCACCCTGTCGCCCATGATGTGCTCGCGCCTGCTGCACGCGAAGTACGAGCCGGGCTGGCTCACCCTGCACATCGACCGCGGCTTCGACTGGTTCCGGCGCATCTACGGCCGCATGCTGGGCGCCACCTTGCAGGCGCGCGGCGCGGTCTACGTGGGCTGGATCGTGCTGACCCTCGCGGTCGTGTTGCTCTACCAGCTCTCGCCCAAGGAGCTGGCCCCGAGCGAGGATCAGGGCGTCGTGTTCGGTGCCATGATCGTGCCGCCCAACGCGACGCTGGAGCAGCTCGATCCGTTTCGCGCCCAGATCACCGACATCTTCATGAAGACGCCCGAGTTCCAAAACACCTTTCAGCTCACCTTGCCGACCCAGGGCTTCGGCGGCATGGTGGTCAAGCCCTGGGAAGAGCGCCAGCGCAGCATCTTCGCCATCAGCAACGAAGCGAATGCCCAGCTCGCCCGCATCGCGGGGGTACGCGCGCCGGTCTTCCTGCCCCCCGCCCTGCCCAGCCCCGGGCGTTTTCCCGTCGAGCTCGTGATCGGTTCGACGGCGGATCACGACGAGATCCTGCGCTTCACCGATCGACTGCGCGTGATCGCCGAGGAGAGCGGGCAGTTCGCCTTTCCGCCCATCAGCGACGTGCTCATCGATCAGGCCAAGGTCGAGATCGTGCTCGATCGCGACAAGATCGGGGCGATGGGGCTCAACCTCGCGCAAATCGGCGGGGATCTCGCGGCCATGCTGGGCGGCAACTTCGTCAACCGGTTCACCATGGAGGGCCGCGCCTACAAGGTGATTGCCCAGATCGAGCGCCAGGGCCGGCTGACCCCCGACGATCTCCAGCGCATCTACGTGAGCGGGCCGCAGGGCGCGCTCATGC
>JADGRD010000556.1 GCA_017881285.1 Pseudomonadota bacterium
TCGTCCTCAAGTACATCAGTACATTCCGGTCCGGCGACGCGCGCGGCGAAGCCGCGGGGTGGGGTGGCAGGGCGTGCAGGCGCTAGTCGGCCCTCCTTGTTCCCAGCCCGGCTTGTCGCCCGACGCCCGCAGGCGAATTTCAACCAGTAGTGATAGCCGGTTCGACCAAGCCTAGCGAGGTTCAGACGCGTGGGGAGCCGGCCGGCTTTGCCGGCCGCGCACCATCGCGGGAGGGCATGGGAACCCTCCCAGGGTTCCCATCTCAATGTTTACTGCGGCCGTGTAGCTCTTGCATGTGCTGGACCAGGGTCTGGCGTTGTTCGGCGGTCAGCACGCCGGCGGCGTCGAGCAGCGCCTTGCTGAGGACCTGCGAGCCCCGGTCGACCAGGCCGGTGACCTGGACGCGCAGCTTCTCCACGCCCGCGCGATCGACGGGGTCGGCCGCGAAGGCCGCGACGAGATCGTCGTGCAGCCGCCGGTGTTCCTGGTGGATGGGGCGCATTTCCGCGAACGCGCGCTCGAAGATCGCCTTGATGGCCGTGCGCTGCGAGTCGCTGGCCTTGACCATGCCGAGCGCCTTGTCGAGCCGGCGTTCCATGAAGGCCTTGTGCTGTTCGGGCGAGTCCCCCGCGCCGAAGCCGAAGCCAGCGACCGCGGCGTGGGCCTTGAACACGCCGACCCCGGCGGCCAGGGCCACGGGTACGGCCAAGAGCAGCCAGAAGACGCGTCTCTTGGAATGACGGGGGAGAGTCGATGCTTTCGGGTTTTCTATCGAGTCCATGATGTTCCTCCTTGCGACGGCCGTCGGGTGCGCCGTCGGATCTGAGAATGCAAAACGTTTGCTGCGGGCGTATTGCGCCCAGGTAAAGTTAGGTAAAGTCGGCCGCGCCCGCCGGACCGGCGCCTGGGGAATTAGGCGTCGGCTTCGAAATGCGTCGTGGCGTGCCCCAGGGAAATAGGCCATAGAATGAGAAGGGAGCAACTTCGGGAGTGGCCATGGATGCAAGAGATCGACCGCCGCGTGTGGTGATCGCCGAGGACGACGACGACATGCGCACCGTGATGTGCGAGCTGATTTCCGGCCTGGGGGTGGAGGTGGACGCGGCCGCGAGTGGCGGCGAGCTGGTCAGGCTGCTGACCGACGATCGGCCGATCGATCTCATCGTTACCGACGTGCGCATGCCCTGGATGACGGGATACAACGTGGCCCTGTCCGCGCGCAATTCCGGCCTCAGCGTTCCCATCATCATCGTGACCGCGTTCCCGGACGAGGCGCTGGCCGCGCAGGTCGAGCGGCTCGGCTCGGCCGTGCTCCTGGCCAAGCCGTTTCGGCCGGAAGAGCTGCTCTCTCTGGTGCGCGAGCGCCTCCCCGCTGCCCGCGCCGAGGCCTGACCTCCAGGTATGAGGCTCGCGCGCAAGCTCATCCTGTCCATGGTCATCGGGCTGACCTTGGTGTTGGCCGCGAACGCCTACTACCGCGTGCGCCGCGAGCTGGCCGCCTTCGACGAGGACATGCGGCAGGATCACGAGGTGCTGGCCCGCGTGCTTGGCCGTGCGGTCACCCGAACTTGGGAGAGCTCGGGCCGCGAAGCCGCCCTGCAGATCATGTCCATGGTGGCACCGACGTCGCCCATGTTGCACACGCGTTGGCTCGACGAAGCCAAACTGCCGCGGCGGGTGCCCGTGCATGATCTACTCTACACCGACGTGCCCATCGCCGTCGGTGGCGAGTTCAAGGGCTACATCGAGATCGCCGAATCACGCCGTTTCCAACAAGCCTATGTGCGCGACACGGTCATTCGCAGCTCCGTGCTTACGCTGCTGGCCGTTCTCAGCGCGGGTGTGCTCTCGATCATTCTCGGTGTCTGGTTCGTCGGCAAACCCATCGAGAAGTTGGTCGACAAGGCCCGGCGGATCGGCGCCGGCGACCTGGAAAGCCCGCTGGTCATTCGCCAGCACGACGAGATCGGGGAGCTCGCGTCCGAGATGAACGCCATGTGTGTCCGCCTGGCCGATGCACGCAGCGCCCTCGACGCCGAAACCACGGAGCTGCTGCGCACGCAAGAGCAACTGCGCCACGCCGATCGCCTCGCCACCGTGGGCAAGCTCGCCTCGGGCATCGCCCACGAGCTCGGCACCCCCCTGGGGGTGGCGCTCATGCGGGCCAACATGATCGCCGCGAACCAGAGCCTGGGCAAGGAGGCGCGCGACGCCGCCCGCATCGTCGGCGAACAGATCGATCGCATCACGCGCATCGTGCGCCAGCTTCTCGACTTCGCGCGCGGCAGCGCCACGTTGCCACCCGGTCCGCTCGCGCGGCGCGAGCCCGCCAGCCTTCTCGCCATCGCCCAGCGTTCGGCCGCCATGCTCCAACCCCTGGCCAGCAAGCGGCTGGTGTCGATCGAAATAGTGTCCGGCGAGCGGCCACCCGAGCCGCCCGTCAACCCGGAGCAAATTCAGCAGGTGCTGGTCAACCTGCTGGTCAATGCCATCCACGCGTCGACCGGGCCGGCCAAGGTGATCATCGACATCGGCGCCACGCAGGCGCAACCGCCGGCCGACGTGACCCCGGCCGTGTGGCGCGAGAGCGCGCAGCCACGCTACGCCGTGATCACGGTCAAGGACGAGGGCGTGGGCATCGCGCCCGAGGTGCTGCCGCGCATCTTCGAGCCGTTCTTCACCACCAAGGCCGTCGGCGAGGGCACCGGGCTGGGGCTGTCCGTGTCCTACGGGATGGTGCGCGAACACGGTGGCTGGATCGACGTGGTCAGCAAGCCCCAGCAGGGCAGTTGCTTCTCGGTCTACCTGCCCATGGCGCTCGCCGAGCTGGTTCTGTAGTCGGGGATCGATGGATCGTTGCCCCGCGCCCCAGGCTGGCGGCAGCGCCGGTCACTCGCTGTCGTCGGGCGGGTCGTCGTCCTCGGCGGCCTCGTCGGCCGGCGCGGGCGTGTCGTCGGCCAGCCGCCGCAAGCGGCGGTCGAGTGCGCGGCGATTCACGCCTACCATGCGCGCGGCGGCGCTCTTGTTGCCGGCGCTGGTTTCGATGGCGTGGTGGAGCACGGCCCGCTCGATGAAGTCGAGCTTCGAGCCCGTGTGCATGGGCAGGGTGAGGATGGCTTGCACGATCTTCTCGACCTCGCGCGCGGTCCGGCTGGCGTCCTGCTCGACGAGATCGTTCAGGGTGGTGACATCGACCTCGTCGTGCTCGGCCAGCAGGTTCAAGCGCTCGACCAGGTTGCGCAGCTCGCGTACGTTGCCGGCCCAGCGCCGGTTGCGCAGCCATTCCACGGCCTCGCTGGTGAAACAGAGCTTGCGCGGCAGCTCCGCGGTGAACCCGGCCAGCAACTCCACCAGGTCGCCACCCCGCTCGGCCAGGGGCGGCAGCACGATGCTGACCACGTTGAGCCGGAAGTAGAGGTCCTCGCGGAAGCGGCCCTCGTGCATGCGATGCTCGAGATCGACGTTGGTGGCGGCCAGGATGCGGGCGCGCAGGGGCAGCTCGTTCTCGGCGCCCAAGGGCCGGAAACTGCGATCCTCGAGGACACGAAGCAGCTTGGCCTGCAATTCGCCCGGCATCTCGGCGATCTCGTCGAGCAGCACCGTGCCCGATCCGGCCACCTCGAAGTGGCCGCGCACGCGGCGGTCGGCGCCGGTGAAGGCGCCCTTGACGTGACCGAAGATGAGCGACTCGATGAGGGTGCCG
>JADGRD010000051.1 GCA_017881285.1 Pseudomonadota bacterium
GGAATCGCGGCAGAGGAAGTTGATCTTGATCTGCATCGGGTAGCCCATCCACCCGAAGATGTCGATGTTGTCCCAGCCTTCCTTGTTGTCGCCGCGGGGCGGGTAGTAGTTGATGCGCACCACGTGGTGCATCTTGCCGTAGAGGTCGGGATACAGCTTGGGCTGCATGATGTGTTCGAGCGCCCCGAGCTTCGAGACCTCCTTGGTCTTGTACGATTCGGGGTCGTCGAGCACCTCACCGTCGCGATTGCCGAGGATGTTGGTCGAGTACCAGCCATTGATGCCCAGCAGGCGCGCCTTGAGGCCCGGCGAGATGATGGTCTTCATGAAGGTCTGGCCGGTCTTGAAGTCCTTGCCGGAGACGGGCACCTCGTTCTTTTTCGCGAGCTCGAGCAGGGCCGGCGTGTCGACGGTGAGGTTGGGCGCGCCGTTGGCGTAGGGCACGCGGCACTTGAGCGCGGCGTAGGCGTAGATCTGCGACGGCGCGATCTCGGGATCGCTCGCCGCCAGCCCCTTCTCGAACGACGCGAGCGAGGCGTGCACCGGCGCGACCTCGTGGTAGGCCTCCGTCGAGCCGCACCACACCATGACCAGGCGATCGAGCTTCTGCGTCTTGCGGAAGCTCTCGATGTCGGCGATGACCTGCTCGGCCAGATCCATCTTCGACTTGCCCTGCTTCTTGTGCGTCGCGATCAGGCGTTTGACGTAGGACTGTTCGAACACGGCCGTCATGGGCTTGATGCTGGAAAGAAAGTCCTTGCTCTGATCGAGGTGCTCCTTGGTGAGCACGCCGGCCTTGCTCGCCGCTTGGTAGGCGTCGTCGGGGAAGAGATCCCAGCCGGCGAAGACGATGTCGTCGAGTTTGGCCAGCGGGATGAAGTCCTTGATGAGCGGCGAGTTGTTGTCGGTGCGCTTGCCGAGCCGGATGGTGCCCATCTGGGTCAGTGAACCGATGGGCTTGCTGAGTCCCCGGCGGACGGCGTCGACGCCGGCCATGAACGTGGTGGCGACGGCGCCCATTCCGGGCGTTAAAATTCCAAGTTTTCCGGTGGCGGACTTGATCTCGACTGGCTTGGTGAGTGGCATGGGGTGGCTCCTTACTATGTGAAGGCATGCGATAGCAAGAGGCGGGCCGACCCCAAACGAGATCGGCGCCCAATGAAATCGCATGATTGTGCTTCCCCACCGAGTGAAATGTGGTAAGAATCTGACTCCGTTCAACACCACACGCTGACCGAGAAGACCGCGCGTGCCGGGTGATCACCACCTGGTTTCGGCCTTCGTAGACGGCAGCGGAGGAAACCAACGCGAAAGGAAAACATGGAAACCAACGATACCGGCCTCCCGGCCACCGCAGCCACTGGGGCAGCCCCGACAGACAACCCGATGGCGGCGAACCCGATGGCGGTGATCGACACCCCGCTGTCCATGCGCGAGATGATGGAGGCTGGCGTGCACTTCGGCCACCAGACCACGCGCTGGAACCCGAAGATGAAGCCGTTCATCTTCGGCGCGCGCAACGGCATCCACATCATCGACCTCCAGTACTCGGTCAAGGCCTTCAAGCGCGCCTTCGATTTTCTGGTGCGCAGCGTCGCCGACGGCAAGCCGGTCCTCTTCGTCGGCACCAAGAAGCAAGCTCAGGACGTCATCCGCGAGGAATCCACGCGCTGCGGGCAGTTCTATGTCACCAATCGCTGGCTGGGCGGCACGCTGACAAATTTCCACACCGTCAAGCAATCCATCGAGCGCCTGCAGTCGATCGAGAAGATGTCCACCGACGGCACTTTCGAGCGCCTGACCAAGAAGGAAGTCATCCAGATCACGCGCGAGCAGGAGAAGCTGGAGAAGGCCCTGGGCGGCATCAAGTCCATGGGTGACCTCCCCGGCGCGGTTTTCATCGTCGACGTGGTCAAGGAGCACATCGCGGTCAGCGAGGCGCGCAAGCTGGAGATCCCCATCGTGGCCATGGTGGACACCAACTGCAATCCCGATCTCATCGACTACGCGATTCCCGGCAACGACGACGCCATCCGCGCCATCCGGTTGTTCGCGAACAAGGTCGCCGATGCCTGCATCATCGGCCAGAAAGTCGCGCGCGAGCGCGCCGCCAGCGCGCGCGCCTCGGCCGACGCCGACGGCGAGAGCGCGGTGCAAACCATCCGGGTTTCCTCGGGTGGCGAGGGCCCGCGGGTCGAGGTGGTGTCGCGCCGGCGCGGCGAGATGCCGGTGCCCGAGGCGGCCGCCACGCCCGAGGACGAGAGCGAATAGGTTTTGGGCGGATGTTCCCAGGAGATTGAGGTCATGGCCACTGTTACGACCCAGATGATCAAGGATTTGCGCGAGCGCACGCAGGCGGGGATGTCCGACTGCAAGAAGGCGCTCACCGAGTGCGATGCCGACATGGAAAAGGCCATCGAGTACCTGCGTAAGAAGGGCATTGCTCAGGCCGCCAAGAAGGCTACCCGCATCGCCTCGGAAGGGGTGATCGCGAACTACATGCATGGTTCCCGCATCGGCGTCATGGTCGAGCTCAACTGCGAGACCGACTTCGTGTCGCGTAACCCGGATTTTCAGACGTTCGCGCGCGAGGTGGCCATGCAGGTCGCGGCCATGAGCCCGCAGTACGTGTCGCAGGACGAGATCCCGGCGTCGGTCATCGAACAGGAGAAGGCCATTCGCATGGAGCAGGCGCGCCTGCTGAAGAAGCCCGAGCCGGTCTTGCAGAAGATTGTCGATGGCCAGATGGCCAAGTGGTTCAAGGAGGTGTGCCTGCTCGACCAGACGTGGATCAAGGATCCCGATGGCAAGAGGGACATCAAGAGTCTGCTCATGGACCTGATCGGCAAGATCGGGGAGAACATCAAGCTTCGCCGCTTCGTTCGCTACGAGGTAGGCGAGGGCCTGGCCAAGCGCGCCGACGATTTCGTCGAGGAAGTGAAGCGCCAGGCCGGCCAGTCCTAGTCGGCGGGGTACGTGGGCACCGGCGAACGAAAGAAGAAATCGCGTGGGTCCCGACGAGCTTTGCTCGACGGGACTCAGCGCGGGAGCTCAAACGAGCTCTCCCAGGGTTCTTTTCAACAATCGGATGCCATACCGGCGGTGGCCGAGGCCTTGCTGGATATCGGCGTGCGTGCGGTGGCGGCCCATGCGGGCCGGCCGGCCGCGCCGTATGCGCGCATGCCGCTGGCGCCGGGCGTGAAGTACCGGCGCATCCTCCTCAAGCTGTCGGGCGAGGCCCTGATGGGCGACAAGGGGTACGGCATCGATCCTCCGGTGCTGGCCGGGATCGCCGATGAGATCATCGACGTGCACAACCTGGGCGTCGAGATCGCCCTAGTCATTGGCGGCGGCAATATCTTCCGCGGGGTCGCGGCCAGCACCACGGGCATGGACCGCGCCAGCGCCGACTACATGGGCATGCTGGCCACGGTGATCAATTCGCTGGCCCTGCAGGACGCTCTGGAATCGCGTGGGGCCAAGACCCGCGTGATGAGCGCCATCGAGATCGCGCGTCTCGCCGAGCCGTACATTCGCCGGCGCGCCATCCGCCACCTCGAGAAAGGCCGGCTGGTGATCTTCGGCGCCGGTACCGGCAACCCGTTCTTCACGACGGACACGGCGGCCTCCCTGCGGGCCATGGAGATCGGCGCGGAGATCGTCATGAAGGCGACGCGCGTCGACGGCGTCTACGACAAGGATCCCAAGAAGTTCAAGGACGCGCGCATGTTCCGCCGGCTCTCGTACCTCGACGTGCTCACGCGCCATCTGGCGGTGATGGACTCGACGGCGATTTCGCTGTGCCAGGACAACAACTTGCCGATCTTGGTTTTCAACATGACCAGGCCGGGGAACATCCGGCGCGTGGTGCTAGGCGAACCCCTGGGCACGCTGGTGGTCGACGAACGGCGCGAGCCGCGCGTCGCCGACGAGCAAGCCCCCGTATCGGAGGAGCACTCCCATGGTAAATGACGTCATCAAGGAACTGCAGGCGAATCTGGACAAGGGCATCGAGGCGCTCAAGAAGGATCTCGGCAAGGTGCGGACCGGCCGCGCCAGCGTGTCGGTCCTCGACGGCATTCGGGTCGACTACTACGGCACGCCCACGCCGCTGCACCAGGTGGCGTCGCTCAACGTGCCCGACCCGCGGCTCATCACCATCAAGCCGTGGGAGAAGTCGCTGATTCCCGAGATCGAGAAGACCATCCGCTCGGCGCAGCTGGGCCTCAATCCATCCTCCGACGGCGAGATCGTCCGCTTGCCCATGCCGCCGCTCACGGAGGAGCGCCGCAAGGAGCTCGTGAAGATGGTCAAGAAGATGGCCGAGGAGGCCAAGGTCGCCCTGCGCGGCGCCCGGCGCGACGCCAACGAGATGCTCAAGGAATTTCAGAAGGACAAGGACATCACCGAGGACGAGGAGAAACAGGGCCTCAAGCGCGTGCAGGACGCCACCGACGCCGCCGTGGTCAAGGTCGACGACATCGTTGCCAGGAAAGAGAAAGAGATCCTCGAGGTCTGAGCCGGAGAGGGCGCAGAGGCGGAGGAGGGCGCAGAGGAAGCTTGGTCCGGACCTGTTCACTTCTCTGAACGACAGGTATGGAGGCGGCTTATCGCGCGCAGACCGATCTCGACCAGCGACCACGAAATGACCAGCGCGCGCTCGGGGCCAGTCGTTCCCTCGGTGCTCTCCTCCGCCTCTGTGTCCTCTGTCCTTACCCGGTTTTCGCCCCGACACCACTGGGCGCGTCTTTGTCGTAGGTGGCGCGCGCCACGTCGACCTGGTTGATGGCGAAGCGCAGGGTGGTGCCGCTTCCGCGCAGCAAGCCCTCGCGCTGAAAGAGATAGTACGTGCGCAAGCCCTCGCGCGTGGGTGGCTGGCCCTGCGATTGCTTGCCGGGGATACCGCTCATGATGAGGATCTTCTCGCCGGGCTGGAGCACGAAGCCGGGATCGATCTGGCCCATGACCGAGCCGCGTTTGCCCGGGCGGCTGACGATGACCTGCAAGCCCGCCGTGCTGACCGCGGACGCGCCGGTGTTGGCCAGGATGAAGTACTCCTCGTTGGCCTTCTTTTTGTCGGGAGCTGTGTGGACTTCCTCGAAGACGAGTGGCATGGGCACAGCTTATAGACCGGGGAGCGAGGCGCGACAACGGCCAAGAAGGGCCGGTCGACTCCCGGGGCAGGGTGGGGGGCCGATTCCGGGAGACCGCGTGCTAGACTGTGCGGCGATGAACAAGATGGAGGTCGAGATTCCCCACCGGCTCAGTCGCGACGAAGCCCGCTGCCGGCTCGACCGCGTCACGGAGAAACTTGCCCGCGACTATAGCGCGGTGTGTAACTGGGACGGGGGTAGTCGCCTGGTCGTGAAGCGCAAGGGGTTGCAGGCATGTCTTGATATCGCGGATGATCGAGTGCACGTGGACCTGGAGCTCGGCATGTTCATGCGTCCTTTCGCCGGCACCATCCGGGCCGGCATCGCCAAGCAACTCGCCGACATCCTGGCCTAGGTCAGGATTTCCAAGACAGAACCGCGTAGGCGAAGCCGGGCTTTGCCCGGCGGAGCCAGAGCGCGGGAGGGGTTGGGAACACTTTGAGGGTTCCCATCAACCACGTAGGCGAAGCCGGGCTTTGCCCGCCGACTCCATCGGCGTTAGGGACCACACCCAACCCGCCCTGCCCCTCGCGGCCTTCGGCCGCGACCCGTCGCGCCTCCGCCAGAGCGCGGGAGGGCTTGGAACACTTCGAGGGTTTCCAAGAGAACGGTCCTTTACCGTCGATCAGCGCGCTGATATAAAGGCAGTCGCTCGCCAAGCAGTTCAAGCGCAGGCTTCTTCCGGCCCTTGTCCGACGGAGAAAAACATGCATGCCCGACAAACAGCGATCGGTCTGACCCTGGTGGTCCTTGGGATTGCGGCCGCCCCCCCGGCGCAAGCGCAGCTCTCGAAAGGGGCCGTCGATCTTCAGATTTTCCGTCCCGCCGCCGACACCAAGGGGTACATCACTTTGAACGGCGCGCAGATTCTGGCGCCTCTCGACGTGTCCTTCGGTATCGTGACCACCGGCGGGTGGAAGCCGCTGGTGCTCGACAACGGGAACCAGACCTACAACGGCCAGTCGCAGTCCAACGCGCTGACCATGAAGTTCCTGCTGACCACCACTTTGCAGGGGGCCGTCGGTCTTTTTTCCACCGACCACCTTGGTCTGCAGTTCGGCCTGGCCCTGCCCATCGGCATCACCAACGGCGAAGGGTTGCCGTACGACCCGGGCGCCGCCAACGGCGTGACCTACGTCAACTCCGCCGGTACGCGTCAAAATGGCACGAATGACGACATCCACCACATGATGAACAACCAGGGCGTGGGCGATCTCGCCCTTCTGCCCAAGCTGCGTATCCTCAACCCCAGTCGCATGGCCGTCGGCATTGCCATCATCCCGGGCCTCATTCTGCCGACCGGCGACAAGAGCAAGTTCCTGGGCGAAGGGCAGACCATCTTCCAACCGCAGGGCGTGGTGGAGGTGAACTGGGGCCGCTACGGCGTTTTCCGTACGGCGCTCAACCTGGGCATGCGCATCCGCACCGGCGGAACGTCGCAGTTCGTGGACAACCAGGGCAGCTTCAACCGCCCGGTCAGGACGATCACCAACGGCGTTCCGCAGGACGGCACCTCGGTCGGCGGCGAGAACACCAACATGGGCATCAAGGTTGGCAATGAGTTCATGGCCGGCGTCGGCGCCTCGTGGGGCGTAGTGCCCTTCATCTTCGACCTGGTCGGCGAGGTCTACACATTTACCGGGCTCGGTTCGAAGAAGATCAACGCCAACGGCAGCGAGTCGAACATGGGGCCCGGCGGCGAGGCGGTGGTGGGCTTCAAGGCGTACCTTGCACCCAACTCGTTCTTCACGGCGGGCGGTGGCTACGGCGTCCTGCCCACGGCCTACGGCACCACGAAAGGCCGCTTCTTCGCCGGTATCGTTTTCGAGCCCGGCGCCGGCGATCGCGACGGCGACGGCTTCAAGGACGATGTGGACAAGTGCCCGGACGATCCCGAGGACTTCGACGGCTTCGAGGACGAGGACGGCTGTCCGGACCTCGACAACGACCAGGACGGCATCCCCGACACCATGGACAAGTGCCCGAACGAGCCCGGTCCGCGTGAGAACGACGGCTGTCCGTACCACAGGGTGCGCGACCGCGACGGCGACGGCATCCCGGACGACATCGACAAGTGTCCAGACCAGCCCGAAGACTTCGACGGGTTCGAGGACACGGATGGCTGCCCGGATCTCGACAACGACAAGGACGGCATCCCCGACAAGCTCGACCTGTGCCCGAACGATCCCGAGGACAAGGACGGCTTCGAGGACGAGGACGGATGCCCCGACCCGGACAACGATCACGACCGCATCCTCGATGTCAACGACAAGTGCCCGAACGAGCCGGAAACCTACAACGGCTTCGAGGACGAGGACGGATGCCCCGACAAGGGCATGGTCATCGTCCAGCGCGGCAAGCTCGAGATCCTCGACAAGATCTACTTCGAGACGGACAAGGACGTCATCATGGATAAGTCCCTCCCGTTGATCGATGCCATTGCCGCGACAATCAAGGGTCGCCCGGAGATCGCGCTCATCGAGATCCAGGGCCATGCCGACGAGCGTGGTGACGACGAGCACAACCTGGATCTGACGGATCGGCGCGCGCATTCGGTCATGCGCGCCCTGGAAGACCGCGGGGTTGAGCTGGGCCGTCTCCGCGCCCGCGGCTACGGCGAAACCAGGCCGGTCTGCACGCAGCACAACGAGGATTGCTGGAGCAAGAACCGCCGCGTCGAGTTCATCATCATCAAGCGCGTGGACGAGGCGGTTCTCCAGGGCGACTCCGGCCAGTAGGCACCCCGGCGGGGGCCGTTTTTGGGGCCGAAGGTTCTTCTTGACTCGGCCCCCGCGTAGGTTATTAACAACCACCCAATTTTGTTGGGCGCGGGTTTCATTTGCCTTTGCTGCCACGCGAGAAAATTGACGACGTCCGCGATAGGACGAAAATCGTCGATGTTGTAAGGCGGTACGTGGAGCTCAAGCGGGCCGGCACGGGAAGCTGGAAGGGTCTCTGTCCATTTCACGCGGAAAAGACGCCATCGTTCCATGTGCATGAGCAGCGCAATTTCTTTCATTGCTTCGGCTGTGGCGAGAAGGGCGACGTGTTCCATTTCCTGCAGATGATCGAAGGACGCTCGTTCATGGACGTGCTGCGTGATCTGGCCGCAGAGGGCGGGGTCGATCTGCCGGAGGCCACCCTGACCCCGGCGGAGCGCAAGGCCGCCGAGGATGCCGAGTCCGAGCGGGAGCGCATGCTGCGCGCGATGGAGGAGGCGACCCGCTTCTACCAGGCGCAACTCGCGACTCCCTCCGGGGCGGCGGCGCGGGCCTATCTCGACAAGCGCGGCATCTCGCACGCAACCGCCGAGAAGTTTCGTCTGGGCTTCGCCCCCGCCGCCTGGGATGCCCTGGGCAAGCAGCTCGCCGCTCTCCGGGTGACGCAGGCCGTGGCGGAGCGCCTCGGCCTCATCGGCAGCAATGACCGTGGCCACTACGACTTCTTTCGCGACCGCATCATGTTGCCGGTACTCGACCGGCAGAAGCGGCCCATCGGCTTTTCATCCCGCTTGCTCGATCCCGACGCCAAGGAACGCAAGTACGTCAACTCGCCGGATTCGCCACTCTTCCACAAGAAGGATAACCTCTACGGCCTGCACGCGGCGATGGAGGCGATTCGCCGTGGCGGCACCGCCATCGTGGTGGAGGGCAATTTCGACGTCCTGACCCTACACGAGGCCGGCATCGAGGAGGCGGTGGCGCCCATGGGCACGGCCCTGACCGTGGAGCAGATCACCCTGCTGGGACGCATGTCCAAGCGTATCGTGGTGGTCTTCGACGGGGACAGCGCCGGCCAGCGCGCGGCCGAGAAGGCGGTGCCGGTGGCGGTGGAGGCGGGGCTCTTCTTCGCCGAGGCCGACGCCGACGGGCGGGTGGCGGAAATGCCCACCGGCGTCGATCCCGACGACTTCGTCCGGGCCCACGGGGCCGCCGCGTTTCGCGCCCTCGTCGGGCAGGCGCGGCCGATGCTCGATCACCTCATCCAGCGCGCGGCGGACGACGCGACCATTCCGGGCAAGGCCAGCACCGCCAAGCGCGTGGCCGAGGTGCTGGCCAAGGTGCGAAACCCGCTGGTCCGCGATCTGTACGTGCGCGACCTGGCGGCGAAGCTGTCCGTGCCCGTCCATCAGGTCTCGCGCATGGTGCGCGAGGCCTCGGGCCGTTCCGCGGAGAGCCCCGCCGGGGCGGCCGTACCCGCCGCCGAGACGGTTCACCGAGCGCCGCAGCCCGACGAATTGGACGCCTTGGTGTTGCTCGTCAGCCGTCCCGAGGTGGCGGCCAGCGAGCATGCGCGGCAGGTCTTGGATCTCCTGCGCGACCCCGGGATCATGCAGATCTACGGGGCCGCGCTCGACGCGCTTCGCGCCGGCGGCCGGCCTGACGTGCCGGCCTGGCTCGACAGTGGACCGGCCGAGATCCGCGAGCAGGTCGGCGTGGCGTTGATGGACGGGCGGTGGGACAAGGTCGAAATGCCCGAGGAAGCCATGCGCGTCCTGGCATTGAAGCTGGACCGCCTGCGCGTCGACGAAGAATTGGCGCTGGCGCAACGCCAGCACCGCGAGGCTCTCGCCCGCGGCAACGAGGAAGAGGCACGAGCCATCTCCGTCCGGGAGATGGAATTGATTAGGACCAAGCTAGGGCTAGCCAACCAAAGCAAGGGCATGACGACATGATCGAAGATGCCGACGAACGTGTGAACGAAGACAACCAGGAAGAGGACGATTTGGAGGAGGTGAGCAAGCAGCTCGCGGCCAAGAAGAGCGGGTCCAGCAAGGAGAGCGAACGTAAGAAGCGCGAGCTCATCAGCATGGGCAAGGCCAAGGGGTTCCTGACCTACGACGAGGTCAACGACCACATGCCGGAAAGCATCGTCTCGTCGGATCAGATCGACGACTGGTTGTCGACCCTGGGCGGCGAGGGCATTGAGATCGTCGACGCCTCGAGCCAGGTCAAGGTCGAGGAAAAGGCGCCCGCCGCCGCCGAGGCCGAGGCCGAGGAGGAGGCGGAGCCCGAGGTGGCGCCGCGTCCCGTGGAGGTCGAGGAAGAGGAAGAGGACGACGGCTACTCGAAGACCAACGATCCAGTGCGCATGTACCTGCGCAAGATGGGGTCGGTGTCGCTGCTCACGCGCGAGGGCGAGGTCGAGATCGCGAAGCGGATCGAGGACGGCGAGCGGCGCGTGCTCAAGGTCGTGCTCGATTCGCCCGTCGCCATCGAGGAAATCCTGGATCTGGGCGACAAGCTGCGCAAAGGGAAGATCCGCGTCAAGGAAGTCGTCAAGGACACGGACGAGGACGACGAGGAGTTCGACGAGGCCTTCCATGTCGACCGCGTCTGCAAGATCATCGACAAGGTCCGCCGCGTTGCCAAGGACCTGGAGAAGGTCGAGGAAAAAAAGACCAAGCGCGGCCTGTCGGACAGCACCAAGCGCAAGGCGAGATCCCAGGCCGAGTCACTGCGGGAGGATCTCCTCGACGCTCTGCACGACCTGCGCCTCAACAAGAAGCAGATCGACCGCGTCGTCATGCGGCTCAAGGGGCTGGTGTCGCGCATCGAATCCGCGCGCCGCGAGATCCAGGAAAACGAGCAGCGCACGGGCCTGAGCGAGAAGGAGATGCGCAAGAACTTGCGCGAGGCGCGCGGCTCCGCCCTGCGCAACCGCAAGAAGCACCTGGATCTGCGGCGGCTGGGGCTGCGGGTCGAGGATCTGGAGACTGCCCTCGAGAGTATCGCCGAGGCGCGCAAGCGCATGAAGAAGGTCGAGGACGAGGCCGGCTTACCCGAGGCGCGGCTGCGCGATACCGTGCGCGACATCCAGGACGGCGAACGCCAGGCCGAGCAGGCCAAGGCCGAGCTGGTCGAGGCCAACCTGCGCCTGGTCGTGTCCATCGCCAAGAAGTACACCAACCGCGGCCTGCAGTTCCTCGACCTCATCCAGGAAGGGAACATCGGTCTCATGAAAGCGGTCGACAAATTCGAGTACCGGCGCGGCTACAAGTTCTCGACGTACGCGACGTGGTGGATTCGCCAGGCCATCACGCGGGCCATCGCCGATCAGGCGCGGACGATCAGGATTCCGGTTCATATGATTGAGACGATCAACAAGCTCATCCGCACCAGCCGCTACCTGGTGCAGGAGCTGGGCCGCGAGGCGACGCCGGAAGAGATCGCCGAGAAGATGGAGCTGCCGCTCGACAAGGTCCGCAAGGTCCTCAAGATCGCCAAAGAGCCCATCTCGCTCGAAACCCCGATTGGCGAAGAGGAAGATTCGCACCTCGGGGATTTCATCGAGGACAAGAGCATCGTGTCGCCGGCCGACGCGGTGATTTCCATGAACCTGGCCGAGCAAACGCGCAAGGTGCTGGCCACGTTGACCCCGCGCGAGGAGAAAGTCCTGCGCATGCGCTTCGGCATCGGCGAGAAGTCGGACCACACCTTGGAAGAGGTCGGCCAGGACTTCGAGGTCACGCGCGAGCGCATCCGGCAGATCGAGGCCAAGGCGCTACGCAAGCTGCGGCATCCTTCGCGGAGCAAGCGCCTGAAGAGCTTCATGGAAAGTTAAGGGCCCGCAGGGGCCCGAGGCGACCACGGCCGACGATCCGGGCCGCTGGCTGCGTCGGGCCTGCGCTTCCGGTCCTCAAGTACATCAGTACATTCCGGTCCGGTTCTCGGCCCTCCTTGCCAGCGGCCCGGCTTGTCGGCCGGATGCTAAGGGAC
>JADGRD010000557.1 GCA_017881285.1 Pseudomonadota bacterium
CGGGTGCCGAGTGCAGAGCTAACCCTCCCAGGGTTCCCATCTCAACGCGTTGGCGAAGCCGAGCATCGCTCGGCGTAGCCAGAGCGCGGGAGGGTTTGGGAACTCCTCCCAGGGTTCCCATCTCAATTGAGATTGACCTGGCCGGCTGGGCAGGCTAAATCCGCCCATTCAATGCCTTCCTACGATACATCCGATATCCGCAAGGGGCTCAAGGTCATGCTGGACGGCAATCCGTTCACGGTGGTCGAGTTCCAATTCATCAAGCCCGGCAAGGGCGCGGCCTTCACGCGCACCAAGCTCAAGAACCTGCTCACCGGCGGGGTCATCGAACGCAACCTGCGCTCGGGTGAAAAACTCGAGCCTGCCAACGTCGAGACCAAGCAGATGCAGTACCTGTACAAGGAAGGCGACTCCTTCGTGTTCATGGACACCAGCACCTACGATCAGGTGCAAATCCCACACGAAACGATTGGCGACGACTCGAACTACATGCCCGAGCAGATCGTCGTCGAGGTGTTGTTCTTCAACGACCGCGCCGTGGGCGTCACCCTGCCCAATTGCATCGAGCAGAAGGTGATGAAGACCGAGCCCGGCTTCCGCGGCGATACCGCGACGGGCGCGACCAAGCCGGCCCACATCAGCACGGGGGCGACCATCAACGTGCCCCTCTTCATCAACGAAGGCGACGTCATCAAGATCGACACGCGCACGGGCCAGTATCTCGAGCGCGTGGGCCGCGCGTAGAGGGGCGTGGACGAGCGAGAGCGGCTCGCGGCGCGGCGGCCGGCGCTGGAAGCGCGGGCCACGGTCTTGCGGGCGGTTCGTGCCTATTTCGAGGGGCAGGGTTTTCTCGAAGTCGAGACGCCGGCGCGGGTCTTCTCGCCCGGCCAGGAAGTGCACCTCGATGCGCTTCCGGCTGGCGGCGGCCGCTACCTCGTCACCTCGCCCGAGTACCACATGAAGCGGCTGGTGGCCGGCGGCCTGCCGCGCATCGTGCAGTTCTGCCGCTGTTTTCGCGCCGAGGAAGACGGCCCGTTCCACCAGCCGGAATTCACCATGGTCGAGTGGTACCGCGCGGGTGGCTCGCTCGACGATCTCATGCGCGACTGCGAGGCCATCGTTGCGGCCGCGGCGCGCGCGGTGGGAAAGTGGCCTACCGCTGACGTGCCCGCCCGCCGGGGTGGGGCTGCAGGCGTCCATGGCCTTGCTCTCGACGGGCCGTTCGAGCGGGCCACGGTTCGCGACCTGCTGCGCATCCACGCGGGTGTCGATCTGCGCGGGGACGAAAGCGAGGCCGAGATGCGCGAACTGGCCACCCGGGCCGGCTGCCGCGTCGCCCCTGACGCGGCCTGGGACGATGTCTTCTATCAAGTCTTCCTCGACCGCATCGAGCCACACCTAGGCACCGGCCGCCCCACGTTCGTGCTCGACTGGCCAGTGCCCCTCGGCGCCTTGGCGCGGCGCAAGTCCGACGATCCGCTCACCGTGGAACGGTTCGAGCTCTATGCCGGTGGCCTGGAGCTGGCGAACGCCTTCGGCGAGCTGACCGACCCGGTCGAGCAGCGGCGGCGCTTCCAGACGGAAGTGGCTTGCCGGAAGGAACGCGGCAAGGCCGTCTACCCCATCGACGAGAAGCTGCTCGATGCGCTGCCCCGCATGCCGCCGACCTGCGGCATTGCGATGGGATTCGACCGGTTGCTCATGCTGGTCGTGGGCGCGTCCAGTATTCGCGAGGTCATGGCCTTCGCCCATGACGAGGCGTAGCGAGAAGTGCGGCCTCTCGTCGAAGAATCGTCGTGGACGTAGACGTAGCCGAGCGGACCATGCTGGCCACGGCCACGACTACGTCTACGGCCACGACCCCCTGCGGCTTGCTCGGGACAACCCGGCAGTATCCTTGCTTGACCGGGGATCCCCCCTCTGCTAATCGTTTGCCCTCGTGACTCAATTTCTATATTCAATGGCTCAGGCAGGCAGCACGTCCCAGGGGCAAGGCCCCGGGGGTGGCGGACTTACCGGCATGTTGGTCCCCATGCTGCTCATCTTTGGTGTGATGTATCTCCTCGTCATCCGACCCCAGTCCAAGCGGGCGAAGGATACGCAGAAGATGCTCTCGGAGCTCAAGAAGGGTGACGAGGTGGTGACGACGGGCGGGATCATCGGCCGTATCTCCGGCATCAAAGACACCGAAATCACCCTGCAAGTGCAAGAGGGCGTGCGCCTCAGAATTCAGCGCAGCGCCGTGACCGGGCGACTCAAGACCTCGTCCGATTCGCCCAAGACTGAGGCCAAGGCCTCGTAGCTGGAACAAGGAACACCGATGGAACGATCGTGGTGGTGGAAGGCCGCGCTCTATGTCGCGGCAATTGTCCTGGCCGTGCTCTACCTGGTGCCCACCGTGGTGCCCAACGAGCAACTGCCTGTGTTTTTCACCAAGTACTTCAACAAGCACATCCAGCTTGGGCTCGACCTGAAAGGTGGATTGCACCTCGTCTACGAGGTCAACATCGAGAAGGCCGTGGCGAGCAAGGTCGACCGCCTGGCCAACGAAGTGGACGATGCCCTCAAGAAGAAGGGCGCCGACATCACCGTCTCGCGCACGGGCCGCGACGACATCGCCATCACCTTCAAGGTGCCCGGCGAAATGGCCAAGCTCGACGACGAGTTGCTCAAGCCGTACCGCCGCGACCTCGACGTCGTCAGTCGCGACCCGGCCACCGCCACGGTCAAGTTGAAATACGACTCGGACCGCGTCGCCGAGGTCGAGGAGCTGGCCCTGCGTCAGGCCATCGAAACCATCCGCGGCCGCGTCGACAAGTTCGGCGTGTCCGAGCCGACCATCATCAAGAAGGGCACCGACATCGTGGTCGAGCTACCCGGCGCCAAGGCCGAGGAATTCGAGCACATCAAGAGCATCATCGGCCGCACGGCCCAGCTCGAGTTCAAGATCGTCGACGACGGCTCGGACTACATGAAGAAGGTGGCGGCCTCGGTGCCCAAGGATAGCCCGATCACGGTCGCACCCGAGTCATGGACCGAGAAGCACTCCGGCGCGCAACACGAGGATGTCTACCTGCGCGTGAAGGAAAAGGACCGCGACGCGCTCAACAAGTTCATCGCCGCCCTTGCGGGCGATCTGGCGGTACCCAACGATCGCGAGATCAGCCTGGAGTTGATGAGCCCGCGCGAGGCCAGCGAGGGCACGCCCGACCGCTACTACCGGACCTACCTGCTCAAGAAGCGCGCCGGCGTCACCGGCGAGTACCTGGCCATGGCCGACGAGAGCTGGGACGAGATGGGCGCACCCGAGGTGGCCTTCACCATGAACCGCCAGGGCGCGGGTATGATGGAGAAGCTGACCGGCGAGAACGTCGGTCGCAAGATGGCGGTTATCCTCGACGAGAAGATCACCAGCGCCCCGGTCATCGAGTCCAAGATCGGCGAGCGCGGCCGCATCACCATGGGCCGCGGCGGCGATCCCTTCAAGCTCCAGCAAGAGGTGAAGGACCTGGTCGGCGTCCTCCGCTCGGGCGCGCTGCCGGCCCCGCTCAAGAAGTCCTTCGAGACCCAGGTCGGCGCGACCATGGGTCAGGACGCGATCGACAAGGCCAAGTTCTCGATGTACATCGGCGCCGCGGCGGTCATCTTGTTCATGCTCATCTACTACCGCATCTCCGGGTTCATCGCGAACCTGGC
>JADGRD010000558.1 GCA_017881285.1 Pseudomonadota bacterium
AGCGTGGTCAGATAGGGAACCTTCGTCGGGTCGCACTTCATGACCAGTGATTCAACGGTGTCTAGCGCCACGGCGTTGCTCGACGCCAGGATGAGGCGCATGTTCATCTTGTCGGTCTTGTAATTGCCACCGCCCCATGCCGGCAGCGGTCCGTGCTGGATGCCTTGCAAGGCGTCCATGACCACGAAGTCCGCGGGCCTCAAAGTGTAGTAGTCGGCGATGAACGAAGACAGCGGACCGATCGGGCTATGCGGAATGAGGTTGATCTGGTCGCGGGTGCAGCCGCTGGTCGCGTACTGGCTGGCTGGGGTCGTGCCGATGCCCAGATTCTTCACGCCGCCGGTAATTCCCGCCTGGATGTGGGTCTTCATACAGGCAACGCTGATGACCGCGTCCGCGGTGAGGTAGCGCTGGTTGATCCAGTATTGCTTGCCGCCCGAGGTCGCCTTTTGGACGAGGCCGGTCGTAGTGCGGTCGCTGCATGAAGTTCCCTCGAGCGGGATGAACTCGTCCACGTCGCTGCCGAAATTGGCGGCCGTGTAGCCCAAACGTGAAAAAGCCTGGGTCGTGCTCTCCGTCGATCCTTCCATGATGAGGAGCTTGCCGGATGTGCCGATTTGGGCACGCACGAGCTCTGTGACCGCCTTGGTCACCCGCCAGTCCGCGGTCACGCCGTTGACCGTCACGGGCAAGAGGGTCCTGATGCCATCCGAGGTCGACACCAGAAGGTTCGGCTTGACCACGACGGTTTGGCCGGTCTTGAGGAAGCCGAAACCACCTGCCTGGCTGACAGCGTCGGTCACCAGGTCGCGGATCTCGTCTTGAGTGATGTCCGTGGCTTCGGCCTGGGTCGATTGAAGCATGGCTACGACGTACTTGCCGCTGCCGCTGCCGGCAGCCGTGCTCGTGGTACCGCCCGTTGCCACGGTGCCCGCGGATCCGCCCATGGCCACGCCACCCGTTCCGCCATGGGAGCCGCCGAGGCCAGAAACTCCGCCGGATGCGCTGGCAGAACTGCCACCGTTGCCCGACACGCCGCCGGATCCGGACCTTCCACCGCTTGCACTCCCACCCGAGGAACCTCCCGAGCCTTGGCTCGCCTGCCCGCCCGTGCCCGGCGCTCCGCCGTCCCCCACCTGGCTGCCAATCATCTTGCCGCCGGAACCGCCGGAGACGCTTGGATGGCTCGCACCCCCGTAGCCCGGGGACTGCTGCCCGCCTTCACCGCCGCTGCCCCTCGAGGTGCAGCTAGGAATCATACCTACGGCCGAAACGGCCAAGACACCCGCCAAGGCGATGCGTTTCGCTCCACGGATAAGACCCGAAAACCCGTGCAGATCGTGTTCCACGTCATCCTCAACAAACCACAAGGAATCATGCCTCCGCGTGCCCGTACCTCGGCCGCTGTTGAATAAGGACTAGTTTAGTCCGAATTTGAGCCCGTGCCACCCGAATCTCGCTGACGCGGCGATTGCCAGATAGGCGGTGGTCGGGTTCGATGCGTTATCCTGTCGGCGCGGCCTTGCACGGCGCGAGCGCCCGCGTCGAGGATGCTAGGCTTGCGCGCCAAGGAGGAACCATGACACCCGACACGGTCAAGCTGCTTGCCCGCTACAACATCCACGCCAACACCGAAATGGGACGCGTGCTCGCCCAGCTCAGCGACGGCGAATGGACCAAGGAATTGGGCGGCTACTACCCATGCATCCGTTCGCTCTGCTCCCACCTGTTCATTTCCGATCTCACCTGGCTGCGGCGCTTTGCCACCCTTCGCCCGTTCAGCTACGCCCAGCATCCCATCTTCCAGCAGACACCGAGTTTGGGGGATTTGCTGTTCGCCACTTTCCGCGAGTACGAACCCGAACGGAAGACCCTGGACGAACGCTTCGCCAAATTCGCCGACGAAGTGCAGGCCGAGGATCTTTCGAAACGCCTGCGCTACAAGAATTTCAAGGGCGTCGATCAGGACCGCGACTTTGGCGGGCTGGTCTTGCACCAGTTCAATCATCAGACCCATCACCGCGGCATGATCGCCCTTTACCTCGACATACTCGGCAAGCAGAACGACTTCAGCAACCTGATGGTGCTGGTCTGAAGGGTGATGGCCTAGCCATGGTAACTCGCAAGCCCAAGGTCCAAGTCCGTTGCGATTGGGCCGGCACCGAGCCGCTCCTCGTCGCCTACCACGACGAGGAGTGGGGCGTGCCAGTGCAAAGCGACCGCACGTTGTTCGAATTCTTGATCCTGGAGGGAGCCCAGGCGGGACTATCGTGGCTGACCATCCTGCGCAAGCGCGTGGCTTATCGGCGCGCATTCGCCGGTTTCGAGCCCGAGAAGGTCGCGCGCTTCGATGCGAGGAAGGTCAGCTCGCTGCTGCGCGATCCAGCGATCGTGCGCAATCGAGCGAAGGTTGCGTCGGCGGTGGCGAACGCTCGCGCCTTCTTGAAGGTGCAAACGGAATTCGGCTCGTTCGCGGCCTACCAATGGCGCTTCGTCGAAGGTCGGCCGCTCCAGGCTCGCTTTTCCAGCCTCAAGCAGATCCCGCCGCGCACGGCGCTGTCGGATGCTTTCAGCAAGGATCTGAAGCAGCGTGGATTCTCGTTCGTCGGTTCGACCATCGCTTACGCGCACATGCAAGCGGTCGGCATGGTCAACGACCATCTCGTGACCTGCATGCGCCACCGCCCCATCGCCAAGCTTGGGGCTTCTTTCCGTCTGGCCGTGCCTTGAAGCCCCACGACCTGCGGTGGCCCGACCTCGAGCTCGATCTCGCGCTTGCCTCCATCGAGCACCCCCGAGCTGATCTAGCGGACTTCAACCGTGACAGGGGAGGTAGGCGCGGAGATTGTGGTCGAATGGGCGGCAGCGGTGATGGTGATATTCTGGGCGATACCGCTAGCGCCCGGGTTGGCGAGAAAGACGAACTGACTTGTGAAACTGCCGCTCTGCTGGCAAAGCGCGACGCGTGCAAGGGACACTTCCCTTTCGAAGTTGTCGATTGCGACCATGTAGCCGAAGCTATGGTTGATGATGGCTCGGTAGCCAAGGGGCAGGGCACTTGGGTCGACGCTGCTACTCATCAGATCGATGGACTGCGACTGGAGGGCGAAGGGCCCGGCGGTGTCGGGAATGTTTGGACCATGCAAGACCACGCCTTCGAGCCCCGCCTCGAGATAGACGTATGTTGGGTTTCCGGCCTTCGGGTTGTTGGTCTTCTCCGCGGGCCAAAATAGCGGGATGCCGTCCGTGGACACTGTCGAATCGGAGACGTCCAGAGGAACGCAACCAGCCGGTGTCGTCCCTGCTGGGATGTCCGCCATGGGTTGATCTTGACAATTGGTGAGTACGCCCAGACCAAGCACCGCTGCCACCAGTGACGAACTCTTAAGGTAACGCATGGAATCCCTCCGAAATGCAGGATATCGCTACCGGAATCTTAGCATCCTGCGGATTGCTAAGGGCAACCTGGTCCGCCGAACGGCTTGGCGTTCAGCGGTGTGGGCGCCGCCAAGCCGGCGCCACGATTCTACACCATGTCCCTGCGGCGACCACATCAGTCAGCTAAAGGTAGTTGAGAAAAAGGACGGGGATGCCCCGAAGATGTCGAAGTCGCAAAACCCGACGAAGGAGGTCATCCCCATCATGAAGAAGCGTATCTATCGCAGAATGCCCGTCAACGATTTTCAGCCC
>JADGRD010000559.1 GCA_017881285.1 Pseudomonadota bacterium
CCGGTGCCACCGGTACCGCCCGAGCCGCCAGTGGCGGTGGCGTCCGCCGGCGCCGCGTCGGGACCGCCGGCGGCGACCGTGGCGCTCGCGCACGCGCCGGCCTGAATGCCCAGCCCGGCGACCAAGAGGCAGGGTAGGCAGCGCAGGCCGGCGAGCAGGTTCGGCGTTGTTGCGTTGAGTCCGCGAATAGCCATGGGGGGTACTTCCTTTCCTACGTGCCGCTTGCCGCGCTGAGTTTGTACGACTTCGCCCAAGATTGCACGCGATTTGCCCGGGCGAGTCGGCCCTGCTCATGCCGGCCGCGGCCGCCGTGCGCGCGCTCACTCGCCGGCGGTGGGCCGCGTTGTGACGGGGATCATGAGACGCCAGCACAGCCGATGTGACCAAAAGCAGACTTACCGCATCCGAATGATTGCCAGACTGTGGGACTCGCGGGAATCGCTGGCGACGATCGCATTCCGGCATTTCAGACGCGATTTTCTCCCGCAGGATGCCCGCTCACGCGGGTCCGGAGGCACCAGGCACCCATGAAGAAGACCATTCTCATCGTCGCCATCTCCCTGCTTGGCTGTCGCTATGCGCCCTCGGGGCCCGGACCAGAACCAGATACCGGCCCGGCGGCCACGGGCGGCTCAAAGGTCGCTGGCTCGGGTGGTACGAGCGGCACCGCCAACGGCGGTTCGGCGGGAAGCTCGACCGGCGGCTCTACCGAGACTGGCACGGGGGGCCGGACAGGCAGCGGCGGCGTGACGGGCAGTGGCGGCGCGACGGGCAGTGGCGGCCGGACGGGGAGCGGCGGCGGGACGGGCACGGGTGGCAGTGCGGGGAGCGGTGGCGCGACGGGCAGTGGCGGCGCGACGAGCACGGGCGGCACCACGGCTCGGGGCACGGGCGGCAGCAGCGGGACCGGGGGAATGGCGAGCGGGGGCACGAGCGGTTCGCCAGCCGACGCCGGCCGCGACAGCGGCTCGAAAGACACCGGGTCCGGCGGGGACACCACGGCCCAGGTCAGCTATAGCAAGCAGATCGCCCCGCTCCTCGCGGCGAACTGTTACAGTTGCCATGCAAGCTCCGTCGCGTCGGGTGGGATCATCCTCGACAACTACACGAACGTTAAGGCCAACGCCAGCCTCGCCAATAGCGCCATCCAGAGCGGCATTATGCCCGTCACTGGCGCGCTCTCGGCGGCGAACAAGCAACTCTTTCAGACCTGGGTGAGTCAAGGTGCACAGAACAATTAGGAATGAGACTAGGGGAACTGACCAGCCGCTACCAGTAGATCGAGGCGGGCCTGGCGGACGTTGTCCTCGGCGATGACCACGGCGCTGTCGGCGTCGCGCGCGCGGCGCTCGGCATCGATGACCTCGATGTTGGTGGTGGCGCCGGCGTGGTAGGCGAGGTTGGCAAGATCCAAGGCTTGATGGGCCAGTTCGGCGGCGGCTTGTGCGGAACGCATGGCCTCGTCGGCGCGGCGGATCTCCTCGACCGCCACGCGCAGGTCGGAACGTGTTTGCCGAAGCAGCCCATCGTACTGGGCGCGCGCTTCGGCGAGCAGGGCATCGCGCTCGCGCATCTGGCCTCGGCGCAGGCCGCCTTCGATGAGTGGGAAGCTGAGCACCAACATGGCTTGCCACCCGGTTTCCGGCATGACGAGGGAAGCCGGGTGCTGGAAAAAGGGTTGAAACTGCCCATTGAGCGCCGGCATGTAGTCGGACCAACTGTCCTTCCTGACTTTCTCGGCAACGAGGGCGCGCGCCTTGGCCGCCAATACGTCCTGCCTTCGGCCGGCGGCGTCCTCGAATTTGGTGCTGGCATCGGGCAGACGCACATCGTCGAGCGTGTCGACCGGCTTGTCCTCTGCCAGCAGAACCCCTAGCGCTTCGCGCGCGCGCGCCAGCGCGGTGAAGCTGGCGGAGAACTGCGCCTGGTCGGCCGCGAGCTGCTGGGCGGCCCGGACCTCGTCGACGCGATTGCCGACCCCGCCCGCGAACCGCGTGTGGGTGTAATCGTAGTGCGAGCGATCCGTGGCCACGGAGCGCGCATTGATGTCGACCTGCCGCTTCTGCGAAATGATGAGCAAATAGGCGCGCGCCACCGAGGTCGCGAGCGTTCGCCGAATGTCCTCGCTGCTGGCCTGCGAGGTCGCGAGATTCGCCGAGGACTCGGACCACTGCATCCAGGCGCGCGGAGCAACCAACGGCAGGTTGAGCAGCAAGCTGCCCGACTGCTGGTTCTTGGCTGCGATATTTCTGGAAGACGAAGGTATCGCGGGCGTCGTGGCTGTGGCCGGCGATCCTGGGCTCGTGAGCAATCTGTCGCTGTCCAGACGAAGCAGGGTCACGTTCCCATTGAGCGACGGCATCGAGGCGGCGCGAGCCTGCACGAGCAGGGCCTCGGCCCGCTTGATCTCATGCATCGCCACCACGGCGGTGGGATTGCGCGCGAGTGCGCGGCGAACCGCATCGGTGAGCGAGATCTTCTCGTAGACCGCGCCTGACTCGGGCGCTACTTCGTCGAGCTTCGGAATCGGGGGCATCACCGGCGCGTCAGCCGCAGAGGCCGGGACCGCCGCGGCACAAAGGCCGACCGCACACACCCACAGCCACGGGGCACGACTACGCATGCGCGGGCACCTGGTCATCTTCGTCTTCGTGAGGTGCGCGGCGTTTCGCGAAGCGTTCGAGCACGGTGTACAGCGCGGGCACCAGGAACAGGGTGAAGGTCGAGGACACGATCAAGCCGCCGATGACCGCGCGGGCCAGCGGCAGATTGGTCTCGCTGCCCTCGCCGATACCCAGGGCCATGGGCAGCAGGCCGAAAATGGTCGCGATGGTGGTCATCATGATGGGGCGCAGTCGGGTGCGGCCGGCCTGGACGGTGGCCTCCAACATTTCCTGGCCCCGGCTCCTGAGCGTGTTGGTGAAGTCGACCAGCAGCACGCCGTTCGACACCACGATGCCGACCATCATGATGATGCCCATGAAGCTGTTCACGCTGAGCTTGGTGCCCGTGAGGTAGAGCGCAATGAACACGCCCGAGACCCCGAGCGGCACGCTGAACATGACCACCAGCGGGTCGATGAGCGATTTGAACTGGCTGGCCATCACCATGTACACGAGCAAGAGGGCCATGATGGCGGCGAAGATGAGGCCCTGGAAGGCTTTCTTTTGCTCCGCCGTCTGCCCGCCCAGGGTCGCCGAAAATCCTTCCGGCGGCCGCGACTGGTCGACGATCTTCTGTACCGCCGCGCTGGCCGCGCCGAGGTCCGAATCGGGCGCGATGTTGGCGGTGACGTGTACGATGCGCTGCAGGTACTTGCGGTCGATCATGACCGGGCCGCTGCGCCGCTCGATGCGCGCTAGGGTGTCCACGTTGACGATGCCGTTGCCGGGCGTGCGCACGAAGAGGTCGCCCAGGTCCGAGACGTGGCTGCGGCTGTTGTCGTCCATACGCACGTTGATGTAGTACTCATTGCCGGTCTTCGGATCGGTGTAGGGCACCGGCGCGATCTGCGTGTTCCCGAGCAGGCTGACCAGGATGGTCTGCGCCACATCCTGTTCAGACACGCCGAGTAGCCCGGCCTTTTCTCGATCCACGATGACGTCGAATTCGGGGCTGTTTTCCTCGCGCGTCGATTGCACGTCCGTCACCAGTGGCCGTCCCTGCGCGTCGCTCAGCGCCCGCA
>JADGRD010000560.1 GCA_017881285.1 Pseudomonadota bacterium
GCGAGCGCGGCGGCCAGGCGATCGCGCAGGAAGTACCAGGCGCCCTGGTTCTCCGGCTCCTCTTGCGCCCACACCACCTCGCGCAGGTTGGGGTACTTGCCGATCTCGGCGGCCACGGCCTCGGCCGGATAGGGGTTCATTTGTTCGAGGCGGGCAATGGCTACCCCTGAAGTCCCCTTTTCCCGGCGGGTCTCGACAAGGTCGTGGGCGACCTTGCCAGAACAGAGCACCAGCCGCCCGACCGACGCGGGAGCGATGGCCTCGGTTTCGCCGAGCACCTCGCGGAAATGGCCGGTGCAGAGCTCGTCGAGCGGCGAGAACGATGTCTTCTGCCGCAGGGCGCTCTTGGGGCTGAAGATGATGAGGGGCTTGCGGTAGGGCCGCAGCACCTGACGGCGTAGGAGGTGGAACATCTGCGCGGGCGTCGAGGGCTGGCAGATCTGGATATTGTCCTGCGCGGCCATCTGCAGGAAGCGCTCGACGCGGGCCGAGGTGTGCTCGGGGCCCTGGCCCTCGTGACCGTGCGGCAGCATGAGGGTCAGGCCGCACAGGAGGCGCCATTTCTGCTCGGCCGCCACGATGAACTGGTCGATCACCACCTGCGCGCCGTTGGCGAAGTCGCCGAACTGTGCCTCCCAGACGACCAGGGTGTCGGGGCTGGCCGCGGAGAAGCCGTACTCGAAGCCCAGCGCGGCTTCCTCGGATAGAATGGAGTTGATCACCGTGAAGTGCGCCTGCCGGTCCGAAACGTGCTGGAGCGGCACGTATTCGTCGCCGTTGCGTTGGTTGAGGAACACGGCGTGGCGATGGAAGAAGGTGCCGCGGCCGGTGTCTTGCCCGGAGAGGCGCACCGGGTGCCCCGCGTCGACCAGGCTGGCGTAGGCCAGGTTCTCGGCGAAGCCCCAGTCCACCGGCATGGCGCCCGCCGCCATCATGCGGCGGTCCTCGACGATCTTGGCCACGCGTGGGTGCAGCTCGAAATCCTCGGGCAGCGCGCAGAGACGGCCGCCCAGGCGGCGAACGTCAGCCATGGCCACCGTCGTATCCGCAGGCGTGGTCCAGTGGTTGGCGCGGATCTCGGCGAAGACGCGCGGCTTGCGGTCCACGAGCGGGCAGACGATGCCCGTGGCCACCTGCTGCCCTTGCTGGAGGGCCGCGCGGTACTCGGCGACCAGGGCCTTGAACTGTCCCTCCTCGACTACGCCAGCGCGTTCGAGCTCGGCCGCGTAGATCTCCGCCACCGTGCCGTGGCCGCGGATCTTCTTGTACATCATGGGCTGCGTGGCGGCGGGCTCGTCGGCCTCGTTGTGGCCGTAACGGCGGTAGCAGATGAGGTCGATGATGACGTCCTTCTTGAAGGTCATGCGGTAGTCGACCGCCAGCTCGGCGAGGTAGGCCACCGCCTCGGGATCCTCGCCGTTGACGTGGAAGATGGGCGCCTGCACCACCTTGCCCACGTCGGTGCAGTAGAGCGTCGAGCGCACGTCGAGGGGATGGCTGGTGGTGAAGCCGATGCGGTTGTTGATGACGATGTGAATGGTGCCGCCGGTGGTGTAGCCGCGGGTCTGCGACAGGTTGAGGGTCTCGTAGACCACGCCCTGGCCCGCGAACGAGGCGTCGCCATGGAGCAGCACCGCCATGACCTTCTTGCGGTCGCTGTCACCGCGCTTTTCCTGGCGCGCGCGGACCGAGCCCTCGGTCACCGGATCGATGATCTCGAGGTGCGAGGGGTTGTAGCCGAGGGCCACGTGCATGAGGCCGCCGCGGGTGGCGATGTCCGTCGAGTAACCCTGGTGGTATTTGACGTCGCCCGAGACGCCTTTCCAGTCGTGCAGGCCCTCGAATTCGGCGAACAGCTCTTGAGGCGACTTGCCCATAATATTGACCAGCACGTTGAGGCGCCCACGGTGGGCCATGCCGATGACCATCTCCTCGGTGCCACGCGCGCCGGCGCTGCCGATGATGGTGTCGAGCGCGGTGATGGTGGTCTCGCCGCCCTCGAGGGAGAAGCGTTTCTGCCCGGCATAGGCGGTGTGCAGGTAGTGTTCGAGACCCTCGGCCGCGACCAAGCGCGAGAGAAACTGGAGCCGCTCGTCGTGGCTGAAGTTCGGCCGGGCCCGTGTCGCCTCCAGCCGGGTTTGCAGCCAGCGCTTCTCCTCGACCTCGGAGATGTGCAGGAACTCGGACCCGATGGCGCCCGTGTACGTCTCGCGGACCATGTCCACGATCTCGCGTAGGGTCATTTCGGAGCGTCCCCCGAGGTTGCCGGTATGGAAGACCGTGTCCATGTCGGCTTCGACGAGGCCATGGAAACCAGGGTCGAGGTCGGGGATGACGGGCTGGGCGCGCAGGCGGATGGGGTCGACGGCGGCCCGGAAATGGCCCAGGCCGCGATGGGCCTGAATCAGGCGCATGACCGCAATCTGCTTGGCTGCGGTGGCCTGGCTGTCGGTCTTGCCGCGCCGGCCGGCCGTGGCACCGGGTTCGCGGTCGTCGAACAGCCGACGGACCTGGTCGGCGGTGGCCGCGCGGCCGGGCGAATCAGCGCCCTTCCACAGGGCGAAGAAACGCCGCCACTCCTCGGACACCGAGGTGGGCTGGGTCAGGTAGCGCTCATAGAGGTCTTCGACGAATTCGGCATTGCCGGCGTACACCGGCGAAACGGGCAGCATGGACTGGCTCATGGCGATCTCGGTGGAAGGGGCGGACGGGGCGCTTATCTGCGTTCATAGGATGCGGTGAATCGGAGGTGCGTCGCGCGGGAAAACCGCCTATTTCGCGGCCCGCTACCTGGTTGGCGCAACCTTTTCGGCCCCGGGGCATCAAACGCCGCACGCACAACAACCCGACAGGTCATACAACTGCCCTGGGTGGCGTATTCGTGACCCTGTTCACAAATGTACTGGAGGAATCCGATGAAGAAGGTCGTTCTGTGTCTTGCGATTCTGGTTGGCTTCACCCTCGCCACCGCACGGGCCGCCGAGCCCAAGGGCGCCGAGCCCACCTGTGGCCAGATGATTTCCAGCATGGCGCCCATCCCGGCGAAACTGTCGGAGGGCGCGGCAACGGTCGCCGACATGTGGGAAGCCCACGCCGCGTTGATGGGCAAGGACAAAGACTCGGTCGCCGAGGCCAAGGGGCTGCGCGCGCTCGCCAAGGGCCACAGGCAAATTGCCGCCAGTCTGATGAAGGCCAGCGAGGAAATGAAGAAGGCCGCGAGCTGGGCGGGCGCCCCGCACGACATGGCCAAGATGATGTCCGACCCCAAGCTGGCCGAGGCCAGCAAGAAGATGGTCGAGATTCACAAGGAGATCATCGCCATGTTCCAGAAGTCGCTCGCCGAGATGGAGGCCCAGCACAAGGCGATGAAGTAGTACCGTCGCAGGCTGTTGATGGGAACCCTGAGCGGGTTAGCTCTGCACTCGGCACCTGCCACCCACCCTGCCTCCCCCGCGCTGCGCGCGGCCTCGCCAAACCCTCCCGCGCTCTGGCTCCGCCGAGCAAAGCTCGGCTATGCCAACGCGATCGATGGGAACCCTGAGAGGGTTCCTCTTTCAAGGTGTTGAAAGATTCGTTTCTGAAGCCGGGAGCTGCTTCCCAGAGGCCGCGCAGCGGCCATATCGCCTCGCCCCGCGTTCACGCGGGGCGAGGCCGACGCGCGAAGCGCGGCTGGTGAGGGGCA
>JADGRD010000561.1 GCA_017881285.1 Pseudomonadota bacterium
AACCGGAAGAACGAACGGATGGCAGCCAAGCGCACGTTTCGGGTTTCCGCTGAATTGCCGCGTGTGGTCTCCAGATGCTCCAGGAATGTGCAGACCAGTGTTGCATCCAACTGCTCCAGCATCAGAGCAGACGGCGCCACCTTGAGTTTTTTCGAGGCGAACTCGAACAGGCACTGGAAGCTGTAGGCATACGAATCGCAAGTGTGGCGGCTGGCGCCACGGTGACGGACAAGGTGCTCGCGGAGGAATGCTTCCATGTGCGGAGCGAGCGAAGTCATTGTCGCCCTCCGTGCACGAAGTTCTCCGCGACGACGGCGATGTCGAGCAGTAGCTCGGGCGTGGTCTCCAGGTACCAGTAGGTAGCGTTGATGTTGACGTGGCCGAGGTAAGTAGCCAGGGCCAACATGTGCTGCCCGATTCGTTGGCGGCCAGTTGGAGAAGACTCCAGTGCGCGGACTGCCAGCGTGTGACGAAGCTCATGAATCCGTGGCCATCGGCCGCCGGAGGGCTTGATCCCAGCCGATTTCAGCAAGGCCCGAAACACGACGTGAACTTTCCAGTACACGAGCGGTTGCCCTTCGTCCGACACGAAGACGTGGTCACCACCACGCTTCGCCTCCTGCCGGTGGATCAAATAGTGTCCCAGTCCGGTCACGGCTGTTGCGTGCAACGGCACCAATCGAGTTTTTTGAAACTTGGTTCTGCGGATTAGCAACCCGTTGGGGGTGATGTCGGTGACCAGTAGATGTAACGCTTCCGAAATCCGTAGCCCCGTAGCCGCCAGCAGGCTGATCAACGCCGCATACGTTCTGGGCAGCAACGAGTCGGGTGAACAAAGCCTCGTGGCGGCCAGAACAAGCCCGTTGATCTCGTCGCGCGAATAAATGTGCGGGACACGGCGAGTCTTCCGATAGCCGAAGTGTTTCGCCGGTGGCAGTTCGTGCCGGAAGTCTTCCACGCGAAGGTATTGAGCGAAACGACAGATGGTCTGATGACGCGTGTGCCGTTGCGCAACCGATTTCGCTTGGCTCGCCCAATCGATGGCTGTTGCAGTGCGGATATGCGTTTCCTTTCGATCAGTCGCGAAGTCCGCGAAGCTTCGCAGGAGATATTCTGTGTTGCTGAGAGTAAACCCGACGGCACGCCGAACGGCAAGATAGGTTTCGACAGAGGCCATCATCCTTTCACCTCCGGCCACGGCTGAGCGATCTGTTGGAGCAGCGCGACATCCGCCTTGGCGTAGTAGGCGGTCATATCAATGCTGCGGTGACGGAGGACGAGGCCTGCCTGATCCAAGGGCACGCCATTCCGCAACATCTCCGTGGCCGCTGTGTGACGCAGCAAATGCGCACCCTTGGCGGGAGCATCAATATTGGCGCGTTTGAGAGCTTGTTTCGCCACGGACGAGATACCATCCCCGGAAACGAACGGCCTGCAAGGAGCGACGCTTCGAATAAACGGCTCTGTAGCAGAATTTATGGGTAGTACAGGGCTGTTTCCGAGGGCGATCGGATGCCCCTGCGAGCGCGCTTGGTCCTACTGAGTGCGAATAGGGTGGTGGTCGGCCGCCGCTAAGGCAACCTGCCCCGGCGTCTCAGCGTCGTCTTCCCTTCGCTTTCCAGGAACATTCTATGGAAGATCGGGGCGGTGTCAAGGGTTCGCTTCGCCGCGCCAAAACCGCGCGCCCTTGACACCGCCCCGATCTTCCAACAAATCCTACTGAGAAGAAAGCGAAGGGAAGGAGAGCAATGGGTGCCCGTGGCAAAGAAGAACAGCTGATCTCCACCGGTTTGGATTAATCTGCAGTTGAAGAGACCGAGACTCATCCACCGAGGGGAGACCAGCCATTCAACTACAGGTTAAGACCATCCTGAATCAGGTGCAACGTTTCGTAGGGTTCGTCTACCAGGAGGTGCGATTGCATTGCAGCCACGGACGACCGCGCTCGATCGACATCACCGTGGAACCGCACAGCGGAATCCGCGGACGCTGTTCGCGCTGTCGGCGACCGGCGCCGGGCTATGACCGCCTGCCCCAGCGACGCTGGCTCTTTGTCCCCCTGTGGGGAATCCCCACCCATTTTCGCTACGCGCCCCGGCGCGTCCAGTGTGCCGAGCACGGCGTGGTAGTCGAGCACATTCCCTGGAGCGACGGCAAGCGTCCCGTGACCTGCGCCATGATGGGGTTCTTAGCGCGCTGGGCGCGTCGGCTGAGCTGGCGGGAAACGGCGCGCGCCTTCCAGACCAGTTGGGAAGCGGTGTATCGATCGGTGGAATGGTTTGTGGCATGGGGCTTGGCGCACCGCCAACTGCGCGGCATCGAAGCCATCGGCGTGGACGAGATTCATTGGGGACGCGGCTTGCGGGCCGACAACTTTCTGACCGTCATCTACCAAATCGACGCGCACTGCCGACGCTTGCTGTGGGTGGGACGCCGCCGCTCTCAAGCTACGCTGCGGCAGGGCCTGAAGACACTGGGACCGGAGGTCGTCAAAGGGCTCCGTTTTGTGTGCAGCGACATGTGGAAGCCCTACTTGCAAGTTGTTGCGGCCCAGGCCGGGCAGGCTTTGCACGTGCTGGATCGCTTCCATATCACCAGCCATTTGAATCAGGCAGTGGATCACGTGCGGCGGGCCGAGAGTACCCGCCTGCGGGCCCAAAGCCAGAAAGCCGCCCAGCGGCTTAAGCATATGCGTTGGCCCCTACTACGCCGCGGCAGTCGGGTACGCGGGCGGGCTCGGCAAAAGCTCAATGCCCTGCTCGCAAGCAAGCTGGCTACTGCTCGGGCCTGGGAGTTGAAAGATACCTTCTCTCATTTCTGGCATTACAAATCCGTGATTTGGGCCGGCGGCTTTCTCGACTACTGGTGCTCCCGGGCAATGCGTAGCCGTCTGGAACCGATGAAACGGGTGGCCCGGATGCTGCGCGCCCATGAGCCGCTGATCCTGAATTGGTTCCGGGCCAAAGGAGAAATTTCCAATGGCGCCGTTGAGGGCCTCAACAACAAAATCCGAGTGGTCACCAGACGATCCTACGGCTTTCGTACCTACGATGCGATGGAAATCGCCCTGTATCACAACCTGGGGCGGCTCCCGGAACCAGAATCACCCCACAGATTCTGCTGAGGAAGCGCAAATATGAGCCACGAGATCCGCACGCCGATGAATGGCGTGATCGGCATGGCCCGGCTACTGCTCGACGGCGAGCTGCATCCCGAGCAGCGGCGTTATGTCGAAGTGGTGCGCAATAGCGCCGAGACGTTGAAATCTCTGCTGGATCACATCCTGGATCTGGCCAAGATAGAGGCGGGGAAGGCGACTCTCGAGTGCGTGAATTTCGGACTCCGCCGGGTATTGGAGGGAGTCATCGAGATGATGGCGATCGCGGCGAATCGCAAGGGACTCGAACTCACTTGTTTGGTAGCGCCCGAAACTCCCTGTCTGTTGCGTGGCGATCCGGGGCGCCTCCGGCAGATTGTCAGCAACCTGGTGGCGAATGCCGTCAAGTTCACCGAGAGGGGTGAGGTGAGTATTCGGGTGAAACCCGCCGACGACGGCGGGCGCACGGTGACACTCGATTTTGCGATCAGCGATACCGGCATAGGAATACTGCAGGATCGGGCGAGAGCCCTCTTCTCGCCCTTCGTACAAGCCGATGAATCGACGACGCGCAAGTATGG
>JADGRD010000562.1 GCA_017881285.1 Pseudomonadota bacterium
ACTGGTCGAGCAGGGGCGGACGATCTACCAGCGCATCCTGACCTGGATCATCAACAAGATCAGCCGAACCATCCTGAAAGCAGCTTTCGTTGCCATCGCGTTCGTGGTGACCGGCAAGTTCGTCGTCTCCGTGTTTGCGATGCTGTTGCTGACTTTCATGACGGACTTCGCCAAGATTGCTCTGGCCACCGATCACGTGCGGTCGTCCCCAAGACCAGAGACCTGGAACATCGGCGGCTTCGTCGCGGTATCTGTCGCAACAGGTGTCGCGATGGTCGCGGAAACCCTCCTCCTATTGTGGATCGGATGGTCGCGTTTTGGTTTGGCGACCAACGATGGTGCCCTCTACACCTTCAGCTTCCTGATGCTGCTCTACTTTGCCGTGTTCTCCGTGGTCTCGGCGCGCGAGCGCCACGCCTTCTGGTCAACCTTGCCGAGCAAGGCCCTGCTGGCCGCTCTCATGGCGGATATTCTGGCGGGCACCATTCTGACGCGTGTCGGTCTTCCAGGGCTCATGCCGTTGCCTTGGTCGCAGACGCTTGTGATTCTCGTCTATGCCATGGTCTCGTGTCTGGTCGTGAACGATGCCCTGAAGGTCATGATGATCAGATGGCGGCTACCGTTGCTATGACCCTTCGGCAGGGGAGCTTGGCAGCGGCCGAAAACCGTCGCACTTCTGGCCGGCGAGGACTTCCAGAGACTGGATGAGCACCTCTTGGGGCTGCTGGCCCACCAGACGTGCGACCTCCTTCCCCGCGCTGTCGAGAAACAGGAAGGTGGGTACGCCCAGCACACCCCGCTCGGCGGCGGCCGCGCGGCCGACGGACGTGGACACATCGAGCTGACGGACGCGAATGCCGTGGCTGGAGCAACCGCGCTCGGCCGCGGCAACCACCGGGCGCATGCGCTGGCAGATGGGACACCCGGCGGCCACGAATTCGAGCATGGTCGGCATGCCCTCGGTATCGGTCATTGCCGTCGAGACGCTCTCGGATGTCGCAGGTTCGTGAGACACGCCCGCGCTGCACGTGGCCGGGCTGACCGGCGACGCGGCCGTGACGGGAGTGGCGGCCAAATCCACAGACGTGGTAACGGGCTTCATGATCGCTGCCTCGTTGCCCGTGATGAACAGGAGTCCGATCGCCGCCAGCAGACTTCCGCTGGCAAGCTCGAACACGCGCAGGTGTCGCTTGGTTTTGTCGAGCAGGCGCAACGCCAGGGGCGCCATCAGCGATACCCCGAGCAGAGGTAGGGTCAGGCCGAAGGCGTAGGTGGCAAGATACAGCGCGGCCTTGGTTGGGCTTCCCGAGGTTCCCGCAAACGCCAGCACCGAGCCGAGCACCGGACCCACGCAGGGGCTCCAGCCGAGCGCAAAGGCTGCCCCGAACAGGAACGGCCACAGCAGACCGCTGCCCCGGCGGATCGAATGCAGCCACGGGCGCGCCTCGCGATCGAGCCAAGGCGCGCGCAGGAAACCCATGAGCTTGAGGCCCGCCAGGAAGATGGCCAGACCCGAGAGTTGAAGAACGAGAACGCGGTGGCTCGAAAGCGTCTTGCCCACCGCCGACGCCACCAGACCCAGCATGACGAAGACGACCGAAAGCCCCAGGGCGAAGGCCAGCGTGGCCGTGAACAGTCCCTTGCCGCGCGAGCCCTCGCGTAGCGAGGTCGCGGAGGTTCCCGCCAGCGTGGCCAGGTAGATGGGCACCAGCGGCAGAACGCAAGGCGAGAGGAACGTCAGAATGCCGGCAAGGAATAGGGCTGGAAAGCTGAAACTCATGATTCGCCAAGTTGGAGCCAGTTCCGCCGGATTGGGTTCTCGACTCGATCTGGTCTCGGCCGTCAGATCCGTGACGAACCACGAGCAAACCTGGTACCACCCTTGTATGCATCCTTCCCGCTCGAAGCAGGCTCTCACTAGCCGGAACACCGATGTCCGACCCTTCCGACACACCACGCGACCACGATGACCTACTGCGCAAGGCCGTGGATTCCTTGCCCGAGGGTTTGTTCATCGTGAGCCCGGAGCGGCGGATTTTGTTCTTCAGCGCCAGAGCGGAAGAGATGACCGGCTTGCGAGCCAGCGAGATCCTCGGCCAGTACTGCACCCAGGTCTTGCGCGGTGGCCGGTGCGAGCAACCCGACTGCCTCACCCCCTCCGAAACTCCCGAACCCCGCGTCGTGGACTTGGTCCTGCCCGACGCACGGCACCTTCAAGTGCAGCAGCACGTGCAGGCCTTGCGCTCCGACGACGGTCGCACCCTCGGCGGCATGGTCAGCTTCAGTCCCTGCACCGACCATCCCGCCAGAACGACGCCGGCAGTCCTGCCGCCATCTGCCGAATCCTTCCGCCAGATCATTGGGCGCTCGCCCGCGATCCGCAAGGTCGTGGATACCATCCGCCGCGCGGCTCCCAGCGAGGCCACCATGCTCATCACCGGCGAGAGTGGAACGGGGAAGGAACTGGTGGCCCGCGCCATCCACGATGCCAGCCGCCGCGCCGCCCATCCCTTCGTGGCCGTGAATTCCGCGGCCATCCCGCACGACCTGCTCGAGAGCGAGCTTTTCGGCCACGTGCGCGGCGCCTTCACGGGTGCCTTGCGCGACCGCCGCGGCCAGGTGGCCATGGCCGAAGGGGGCACACTGTTTCTCGACGAGATCGGCGACCTGGCCATGTCCCTGCAGGCGAAGATCCTGCGCTTGCTACAAGAGCGGACCTACCAGCGGGTGGGGGACAGCGCGGTGCTCAAGGCCAACCTTCGCATCGTCGCCGCCACCAACGTAAACCTGCAGCAGGCGGTCTCCGAAGGACGCTTCCGTCAGGATCTCTACTTCCGGTTGGCGGTCATCCCGGTGCGTATTCCACCTTTGCGCGAACGGCGCGAGGACATTGCTCCGCTGGCGACCTACCTGCTCTCGCACAGGGCGGTGGCGGCGGGCCGCAAGCCGATGCGTTTCTCGCCCGAGGCCATGCGGCTGCTGGAAACCGCGAGCTGGGAAGGCAACGTGCGGCAGCTCGCGAACGTGGTCGACTACGTGGTGGCCCTGTGCGAATCGGACACCGTCGATGCCCGAGCGCTGCCGGAAGAGCTGTCGCCCATCCTGGCGCGGGAGGCCGACCTGGCCCGCCGCACGCGCTACCAGGGGCCGGCGCGCGGCGAGGAAGAGGCAGACCTGATCCGGCGGGAGCTGGAAGCGCACGGCTTCCACCGGCAGCAGACCGCCGCTGCCCTGGGCATGGACCGGGTGACCCTGTACCGCAAGATGCGCGAGTACGGTATCGCCGCTGACGACGACGACATGTAGTTCGGCGGCCGTTGCAAGCGTTGCAACCCGACGTTGCAACGCCTCCATTGCAACATCGCGGGTGCGGTCCGGCCGCGAATAGGACACCTCTGGCGCAGGCACGCGGCTTGCTGGTTTCAACCCCCGAGGTACCCATGGACATCGAAGCACCCCGACTGCGCGAGCTGGCCCTGAGCGATTCCGGTTTTGTCTTCGATCCTCTGACCGGCCACACCTTCACGGTCAACCCCAGCGGCCTGTTCATCTTGCGGCTGCTCAAGGACGGCGTGGAGGAATCGCAGGTGGCGGCGAGGCTGACTTTCTGATCGTTTTCACATCGCACTGAACGAAAAGCCGGCCTGCGGCCGGCTTT
>JADGRD010000563.1 GCA_017881285.1 Pseudomonadota bacterium
CAGCAACAGCAGGGTGGACGCTGCCAGAACCGCGCCTTTCATGGCGGAGAGTCTATCTCTTCGCCTCGATCGTCTCCAGTCGGGGATCAGGTCACGGCGCGCGGTGGGCATAACGCAGAAACAGGTGGGATTCATGGCGCCCCACGCTCAAAAGCTCCAGAGCGCGTCCACCCAGATCGACCCCGTCGACGAGCGACTTGCGGCCGTCGCCTGAGCGCTTCCCGAAGAGCCGCGGCGACGTCGTCAGGAACAGCTCATCGAGCAGGTTCTCCGCGAGTAGCTGGCCGACCAGCGTTGGCCCCCCCTCGGTAAGGATGACGTGCAACCCGCGAGCGTGCAGCAGCTCGAGCATCGAACGGGCGTTGAAGGGCTGCGCTTCCAGCACGGCGATGCTTGCCCCGTTCGGGAGATTGCCGCGCATGCGAGATTCGCCCTGGGCCGTCGTGAGGATCAGACAATCACCGAGCGCGGGTTGCGCGGGATCGATGTGTCCTGACGCGGTCACGACGACCAAGAGCGGCTGCGGGCGCAGGCCGAGTTGCCTGCGCAATTCGACGAACGGACCTCGCGCCGCGGGGAACGCGGCCTCGGGGTGCCACAGATCGCCGGCGCCCGCGCGAAAGGTGCCGGCCCCGATCAACACGGCGTCGGCGGCGGCGCGCAAAACGCCCATGACGAAGCGGTCGGCTTCGCTCCCGCCGCTGACCACGCCACCCGACTCGACATCGCCGGGAACGGTCACCACGCCGTCCACCGAGGCGACGAAGTTCGCGTAGAGCAATGGCCGCGCCAGGCCGAAGTCGCCCCCGTAGCTGGTCGCCAAGCCCGCGGGCAGTGCAAACCGGGGCAGGCCGTCGCGCTCGAACAATCGTTCGATGGGTTTCATTTCCCGAGCTGCCGGCCCGCCAGTTCCGCCATCGCGTGCGCCAGGGTCACGTCGAGCACGGTGATGCCGCCGGCGTCATGGGTCGCAAGGTCGATGCGGACCGTGTTCCAGACGTTGAACCATTCGGGGTGATGGTCCATGCCCTGCGCGGCCAACGCCGCGCCGGACATGAAGGAAAAGGCGGCGACGAAGTCGACGAACTTGTATTCGCGATGGAGCTTGCCGCTTTCGACCTTCCAGCCGGGAAGCTTGGCTAGCGCGGCCGTGATCTCGGAGTCGCTCAGTCGGACGGGTACGGGATTGGACATGGGCTCACCTCCCGGCTGGATCTAGCGCACCATCGTCGAGAAATCCGCCCGCAAGAGCGATTGGGTGCCCGCGCGGGCAGTGGCGAGGAGCCAGCAGCAGAGGGGCGCTCGTGTGACGAAGAGCCGTCGCATGACCTTAGAAGCGTACGCCCCAGCGCCGGCAGCTCCGGCAGACCGCCAGGCAGATCCACCACGGCAGGTCCGGCAGCTTGCCCCGCACTATCTTGAGCAGAAGGGTGCCGTCCTGGCGCCGCCGGCGGCGCAGCCGGTCGATGGCGGAGGCGATTGCTGGCTCCATGCCCCACTCCATCCGCGACAAGGTATCGAGGGCGGTGACGATGTCGGTGAACCAAAAGGGGAAAGACACGCGCTCCCAGTAGGCCGGATCCCCGCGGTCGGGGTAGGCGTCGCGGCGGTAGAGGCGCGAGACGAACCAGGTGGCCGCGCGACGGGCTTCGCCGGACTTGCGCAGCGAGGGATGGGCGGCGAAGGCCCGCAGCACCATCCCGGTCGCGAGGTGGGAGGACGGCCGCGAGGTGACCGGCACGATGGGTGTGGGATAGCGGTCGACGTCCACTGATTCCGAGTACGGCACACGCGCCGTGCGCAGCGGCACGGCCCAGCCGCCGTCGTCCTGGCGCGCGGAGAGCAGCCAGGTGAAGCCTTTGGCGACGCGGGGATCGTCCGCGTACCCGGCCTTGATGAGCAATTCCATGATCGCGCCCACGTAGGTCGTGGCGTACTGATGGCCGTAGATGCCGCGGAAATCGCCCTCGCGCGTCTGGCACGAGAACAGGTATTCGGCCGCGCGGGCCAGGGCCGGGTGCTCGCGCGCAAAGCCGAACATCTCGACCAGGATGGCGACCTGCCGGAAGGTCTCGATCTGATCGTAGTTCTCTTGCGAGCGGATGCGCGCCTGGGCGCCCGGGTATCGCCAGGAGCCGTCGAGATTCTGCCGGGCCACGATTCTGCGCGCCTCTTTCAGCTCCCAGAGCGCGGACACGGGCTCGGCATCCTCATCGAGGAGATCTCGCCGCGCGAAGTACGCGATCGCCGGATTCTCCAGGGCCGCGAGCCGGGCTGTCAAGTCAGCCGAACGCGGTCGCCGGTCCTTGGGTCGCGAGCGAGCCATGCGCCGCAATCCTATACCAGGGCGCGGAGAATCATTGCTGGCCTTGGTCGGGGCTCGAAAAGTCCGCCTGGGAGCCCAGCCACAGACCCAGCAGGGTCACACCGAAATGCAGCAATCCGAAGATCGCAGTCACGAGCGCCGGGCCGGCGGGAAGTCTCGAGGATTCCCACCAACATCGCTCCCATCAGCGCCCCCAAGCGCCAGGCGCTGCCAGAGTCGTAGCGTGCGCTACTGCGCCAGCTGGTCGAGCACGGTCACTTCTTGCGCCAGGGTATCGTCGCCGATGGCCGCCATCTCGCTCTTGAAATAGGCGGAGAAGGTGGCGAACTGCGCCTTGTACGCGTCGCTGACCGTGAGGGGCAGGGACGTCCGCTCCCAGTTGGCATCGTAGGTGGCCCCGCTCTGAGCGGCCGCGGTCTGCCGCTCGGCCGTGATCCAGGCCTTCACCAGGCGGACGTAGCGCGCGAGCAACACGGCCTTGCGCACGCCGAGGTTGGGCGCCTCGTCGAGCGCGGCCTCGTAGGCGAAGAGAACCTCGTTGCTGGCCGCGACGCCGTTGCGGTCTTCGTAGCTTGCAGTGAGCTTGATCTGGCTGCCTGCGCCCGTGTGCGCGAGCAGGGCCAGGATGATGCCGCCCTTGGTCTGGCCGTTCTCCGTCTTCGAGGGGAAGAGGGTGCTGACGAAGATGAGCTGGCCGGTGGCCTGGTCGGCTTCCGGCGAGCCGTAGACGTCCTTGACCTGGAAGCCGCCCGATTGCAGCGCGAGCCTGAGGCCGAAGACCAGGGGTGTGACCATGAAATCGAACTCCTCGTCCAGACGCAGCTTGAATTCCTGGCTGCCGTGGACGGAGTAGTAGTTGGCACCCTTGGTCTTGGTCAGAAGCTCGATGAGCGTGCTGTTGAAGTCGACGCCGATGCCGATGAAGGTGGTGAAGATGCGCTGGTTCGCGCTGCTTCCGACCATGCCCGCGAGCGACGCTGCGCTGGTGTCGCCCGTGTTGGGCATGGCATCGGTGAGCAGGACGATGCGGTTCTCGTAGGTCGAGGGATCGACCGTCCCCAGCTTGGCCAGCATGTCCGCGCCCATCCTGTAGCCTGCCTCCATGTTGGTGCTTTCGAGCGCGGTCAGGGCGAGGATCTGGCGGGCAAGTGCGTTCATGTCGGTCTCCCCGACCAAGGTAAGCGCCTTGAGCGCAGATGCGCCGTCGGTGAAGGTCACCACGCCGAAGCGGTCGCCTGCTTGCAGATGCCCCATCATCGCCACGATCGACTCGGTCGCGATTGCGATCTTGGACTTGCCCGCGTCCTCGGTGTTCGGCACCTGATTGC